>CALCCH010000376.1 GCA_937899855.1 uncultured Saprospirales bacterium
ACCTTGGCGCTGTCGTCGGGCATCGTCGCCCATACTTGGAGCAGGGAGTCCAAGCGACTGGCCGTATACCAATCCTCCGATTGGCCAGGACAGCAAACGACAAAACAGTAGAGTCCAACGAGCAGTAAGAAAGGACGCATAACAATAGGGTTCTTCCAAGGGAAGGGTTTGTAGGAGGACCAGCTTTGGGGTCCTCTCGTCCCAAAGGGAACGAAACCTTGGAATTGACATTAAAAATTATTCAAATATCAGGCCGAAAATGAAAACGGGGGTATGGGGGGTATTTATCGCTCCATGTTTCTGCAAGGGTATCGCCAGCGAGGTAGAGGTGGAATACGGCCTTTTACTCAGGTCGCGACAATCGACCGCAGGGCTTTGACAAAACGATCCAGATCCGATCGGAGGGTGTATACGTTGGGACTTACGCGAATGCCGTGGATGTTTTCCCAGTCGATGGCTACGGTGTGGATAAAATGCTGGATCCATAGCTTTTGACTGATCTTTTTGGAATCCTGTCCGTCGATGGAAAAGAGGGCGATCGCACAATCCCATTCCGACTGGCGGGGGCTGTGCAAACGGAAGCCGGGCAGGCTACGCGCAGCCTCAATCCAGTAATTTTTGAGCAAGCGCAGGCGGCTTTGCTTACGGGCGGTACCGATGGCCTCGTGGAAATCAATGGCCGGGATGATGGCCTGTTCGACCGCGGAGGAGCGGGTTCCCTGGTGTTCAAATTTGCGGATGTTTGCCTCGTCCTGTTCGGGGGCGGCGAAGAGGGGGTACACCTTTTTGATCTTTTCGGGACGGACGTAGAGCAGGCCCGTACCAAAGGGCGCTCCCAGCCACTTGTGCAGGCTGGTACCAAAATAATCGCAGGCCAAATCGGGAATCTGGTATTCCAGTTGGGCAAAAGAGTGCGCTCCATCCACCAGTACTTCGATGTCGCTCCCCTCGGCCAATTGGGCGATTCGGGCGACGGGAAGCACCTGTCCCGTCCAGTTGATGACGTGGGTGACGTGCAGCAATTTGGTTCGCGGACCGATGGCGGATTGGTATTGTTTGACAAAATAATCCCCATTTTCCTGGGGCAATTCAAAATCCAACCAGCGCAGTACGATGCCATCGCGACGGGCGCGTTGTTGCCAGGCGTGGATCATATTGGGGTAGCCCTGCTTGCTGAGTACGACCTCGTCACCCGCTTGGAGGGGGAGGCCAAAAATGATGGTTTCGAGAGATTCGGAGGCGTTGCGGGTAATGGCGATCGAGTGGCTGGGGCAGCCCGCCAACTCGGCTAGCCGCTGGCGCACTACGTTGCGCCGCCGGTCGAGGTGTCGCCACATGTAAAAAGAAGGTCCCTCGTTGCAGAGGCGGTTGTAGTGGGCTTGGGCCTCCTGCACCGCGCGGGCCTGGGGGCTTACGCCGCCATTGTTGAGATCGATGATGCTGTTGGAAACGGTGTAGGCCAGTCGAATTTGGCGCCAGAAGTCTTCGTCGTGGGCGCAGGATTCGGGGCTCATCCCGGCGCGCTCGTGCAACGCGGCTTCCAGCTGGCGAGCCAGGGCGGGTTGGAGAAAACTGGAAAAGGCAAAGGTTCCCGTAAATCTTCCAATTTGACCAAGAAATTTTCTGCGGTTGAGCGACATCCTATCAAGCGATTATTGCTTCTCTTCCTAAATATACCCATTGCCGCGCGGATTTCGCACTCCATTCCCCAAAATGATCCTTATTTCTCTCACTTTGTACCTTCCGGTCGTTCCACGACCCACTTCCGAGCAATCAGGAACATTTGTCGACGAACAGACATTGCAATGGGGGAGTCCGCCAACCGCTTTGCCACTAAAGGTGTTAACTTTACGTGAAAATCTACGTAAGATAGGCCATAAAACGCTACTCAAAACAACATTATCGATGAAAAGAGCACTACTATTAGGATTCTTCTGCTGCCTACTGGCGCAAAACAGTCTCGACGCACAGGGCGTCAAGCGCTACGTTCTCCTCGAACATTTTACCAATACCCGCTGTGTCATTTGCTCCAGTCGGAACCCTCCGTTCTTCGCAATCCTCGACCAGTATCCCGACGTCCACCACATCGCTTATCACCCCCCAGTCCCCTACCCCAACTGCCTCATTTACGAGTCTAACCCCACGGAAAATGCGGACCGCGCCAATTATTACGACATCTTTGGAACGACCCGCGTCTTCCTCAACGGTACGGCAACCGGCCCCGGTGCCCTCATCACCACCCAGGCCCTCGCCGCCACCCTCAGCGACACCAGCCCCCTGGGCATCGTCGTAAGCGAAACCGAAGGCAACGACCGCGAGGTCAACGTGGACATTCAAACCTATGGCCAAGCCCCCGGTGGCGACCTCAAGCTCTACGTCGCCATCCTCGAAAAACGCTACAATTACAACGCTCCCAACGGCGAATCGGTCCACCACAACGTTTTCCGCCAATTCCTCGCTAACGGCGTCGATTTTAGCCCCGCCGCCGATGGAGAAGGGGTACAACTGTCCTACAACTATACCCTCGACCCCAGCTGGACGGCCGAAGAGATTTACGTCATGGCTTACGTCCAGGACGATGCCACCCGCGAAATCATCAACTCCGGCAACCGCTTTGACGAAGGCATCACCACCTCCACCCAGGACAGCAAGGGCCAAACGCTCGATTGGAGTGCCTCGCCCAACCCAGCCAACAACGAAATTTTCATCAATTTGGACAATGCCCAGGGGGAAAACACCGTCCTCCGCCTACAGGATGCGGTGGGTCGCCAAGTCTGGTTTGAACAAAGCCGGGCCCTCCGCTACAACCTTCCCGTCGAGGATTTTCCCTCCGGTGTCTACTTCCTACGCCTGGAACGCGGTGCACAGAGCAAGGTCATCAAATTGGTCATTCAGCACTAGGTGTCCCCCGTTTTCCTCGCCGGTTTTGGCAAACAAGTCAACCGTCACCACCTACCGCCGTGTCTTTGAACACGACGGGCCAGTACTTGTTGCTATGATAGACGATGATGGTCTCACATAATTAGAAACGTTATGTCTTACAAAAAGCTGAGTCGCGAGGAAGAAAGAATCCTCGTCCACAAGGGTACCGAACGGCCCTTTAGCGGGGAATACAACCACTTCAAGCGGGACGGAATCTTCGTTTGCCGCCGCTGTGATACCCCCCTTTACGATTCTAAGGACAAATTCGATTCGGGCTGCGGCTGGCCCAGCTTTGACGATGAAATCCCCGGTGCCGTCCGCCGCAAGACGGATGCGGATGGCCGCCGGACGGAAATTCTGTGCGACAATTGTGGGGGCCACCTCGGCCACGTCTTTGTCGGGGAGCGTTTTACGGCTAAAAATACCCGCCACTGTGTCAACTCGCTGTCGATGCGTTTTATCAAACGCGAGGACCTTGGCAGCGCCGAATAAGGAGGCGCAAGCGACCTTTGCCCTCGGTTGCTTTTGGGGTAAGGAGTACCTTTTTCAGCAAGTACCCGGGGTACGATCGACGCGGGTGGGCTATACCGGTGGGCATACCGAAGCTCCCAGCTACCTGGAGGTTTGCTCCAAGCGCAGTGGCCACGCTGAGGCAGTGGAGATCCGCTACGACCCCGAGTGCATTAGCTACGCTGAGTTGCTCCGTATTTTCTTTGCAAACCACAATCCCACCAGCCGCGAACGCCAGGGGGCCGACCACGAGGGCAACTACCGTTCGGCCATCTTTACCCACGGTCCCGAGCAGGCCGTGGCGGCTCGGGCCCTCATCAAAAAATTGCGGGCGGCGGGTTACGACATCGTCACCCAGGTGGCAGCACGGGGTCCTTTTTATGCCGCCGAAGCGCGCCACCAGGCTTACTGCCAACGCACCGGCAACCTGCCACGCCCCAGGACTTACCCCATCGACTTTACCCACGAAAAATTATCGAACCATTGATCAATAGCCAAACCCAACATGCGCACCAAAAAAGTAGAATTTACCAATAAGAACGGCTACGCCCTAGCCGCCCGCCTGGAATTGCCCATCGACCAGCACCCCCACAACTTTGTCCTTTTTGCCCACGTTTTTACGGGCCACAAAAACCTCAACGCGGTCAAATACATCAGTCGGGGCCTTACGATGAATGGCTTTGGCGTGCTCCGCTTTGACTTTACGGGGCTGGGCGAAAGCGAAGGTGAATTTGCCGAAACCACCTTTACCTCCAACGTGGAAGACCTGATTGCTGCCGCTCTGTACCTCGAAACGCCACACCGCGCTCCGGCCGTCATCGTCGGGCACTCGCTCGGTGGAGCCGCCGCCCTTTTTGCGGCCAGCCAACTGCGTTCGGTCAAGGCAGTAGCCACCATTGGTACCCCCTCCGAGCCCGAACACGTCAGCCACCTGCTTCGCGACAGCATCGAAGACATTGAGGCTCGGGGAATGGCCAAAGTCTCGATCGGCTCCAATGAGTTTATGATCAAAAAAGAGTTCCTCGACGACCTGCGCAACCAGAACATGTTTAAAATCATCCGCCACCTGCGCAAGGCCCTACTCGTCCTCCATTCACCTCAGGATCGCATCGTCGAGATCGAAAATGCCGCTCGCATCTACCACGCCGCCCATCACCCCAAAAGCTACGTCACCCTCGACGGGGCCGACCACATGCTCACCAACCGCAAGGATGCGACCTACGCCGGCGACCTGATCGGCTCCTGGGCCATGCGCTACCTGGACCTTCCCCAGAAGGAAAACCTCCGTACCAAAGAGCAGGTTGTGGTCCGGCTCGGCGAAGGCTTTACCACGGATATCAAGGCGGGCCAACATCCCCTCACGGCCGACGAACCCGAAACCGTAGGCGGCAGCAACCTCGGCCCTTCTCCCTACGAATACCTCTCGGCTTCCCTCGGTGCCTGTACGGCCATGACCCTACAGATGTACGCCCGTCGCAAAAAGTGGGACTTACAGGAAGTCACGGTCCATCTGAGTCACGATAAAAAGTACCTCACCGATTGCGAGGAATTTGAAAAACCCTCCTCCAAAGTCGATCATTTCTTGAGAATCATCCAATTAGAGGGAGATTTGACGCCGGAACAGAAAAATCGCTTGCTCGAAATTGCCAATAAATGCCCGGTACATCGTACCTTAATGGAGGAATCGCGGGTAGAAACTCGCCTGGCCGAATAAAGTGTCGATATAGCTTCTAGTGACCGTCCAGTGAATCGCGCCCGCTTTGGGAGGGGGCATCAGCCGAAAAACATTTCGGTACCCCACCCAACGAACGGGTGGCCGGGAAGGTCGCCAGCACCGAAAAGAAAGCAGCTTTGTAGTGTATTGTAGTTTTTACAAAGCCACCATTTGATACAGAATTACCTAAGGTAATTCCCATTTTCTAAAACATTGAGAATAAGCGGACGTGCTATCCCAGGATAGCCATGCCCGCTTTTTGTCATGTAACAACCTCTCATTATGCGTTTTTTAATCTTAATTCCCCTGCTCTACCTGCTTCCGTCTTTGGGAGAGCGAATTCCCGAAAGGGAAGCACCGCCCTCCCCGCCCACCAGCATCGACGAGGCGGCTAGTTTGATCGTGTTCAGCCAGTCCGAACGCGACCGTTTTTTCCTACAGCAAAGTCTGCCCGAAATTCGCCAACTGGCCCAGCAACTCGGCATTGCCATCGAGGAGCGCCAGGCGGTGGACGGCCTTCCGGCGGAACTGACCAGCACCCCGGCCATTGTCTTTCAAAATTACCGGGGCCGCTCACTCTACGCCGGCCGCTACACCGAGATCTCAACCATCAAAAACTTTATCCGCACCAGCCGCCGCCTGCCCCAGCAGGCCGCCGACAATTGTCGGGACAACGTCCTGGCCTGGCGCAGCGGGCGGACCCAACTGGTGGCCCCCATCAAGCTTACCGAATTACAGGGCAAGAAGCCCCGTCGCTTCAAGGCGGCCATTTTTGCCCAGGAAGCCGAACGGGCCTTCCGCGGGGGCATGCAGCAATTCCTCACCGCCGAGCGCGCCTGTATCGAAAAGTCGGACCGGACCTTTTACTTCGACGTTCACCCTTACTACGGCAAGGATGGGCAGCTGGTCCTCTCGGCTGAGGTGTACGCCCAGTTCAGTTGTATCAAATCCATTTGGTCCAATTATGCGGACCCCCTGCGCGGTGCCTACACCGATTTTCCACAGCTTTTTGCCCAACTGGGACAACAGATGGAAGCAGTCGTTTTCCAACACCTCCGCGAAGCCGAGAATGGCGATGCCCTGAGCGTAGTGGATGAGGCGGTTCCGGTCCGGAGCTGGGAAGCACTGGACATCGTTTTGCCGGAGGCGCCCGCCAACCAAACGCTGGCCCTACCCGCTGACTTTAGCGTCCCCCAGCAGTGGAAGTACTTCGGGGTGGTCGATGAGGACACGCCCCAGGTCCAATTTCGTTTTCCCGAGCCCCTCGACCGCTATTCGGGAGAGGTGAGTGAGCTGTCGGGTACCCTGGCCCTGAGTGCCGACCTGGCCCTGCAGGCGGGACGGTTTGAAGTGGCCACCTCTAGTATGACGATGGGCAGTGCCGACTTGGATGCCAAGGTGCTGAAGTACTATTTGAAGAGTGACAAATTCCCCCGCGCTTCCTTTAGTTTTGACAAACTGGAAGGGCAGAGTTCCCTCGCCTGGGGACAGACCACGGCCACCACCGTAGAAGGTGATTTTAAACTCCTGAACATCGTACGGCCCGTACGGGTCGTGGCCCAATTGACGCCCTTGCTCGACGACGACGGGCGGGCCCTGCTCCAGGTGGAGGCCAGTTTTACCCTCAACATTACCGACGACTTTAAGATCAAGGGGCCCGACGGGCCCGACCCCGCTCGCAAAACTTTGCTGTTCAACCTCAATTTCTTGCTCCAGCAGAGCACCATTTAACTCACCAACCTAAAACTCTTGCGATTATGAGTTCACGAATCATTTGTCTCGCCATTCTGGTCAACGCAATGGCCCTCCTATTTGCCTGTACCCAATCCAAAGATACGGCCGCCGCTCCTACGGTAGCGCCCGCCAACTGGCCCGCGGCCCCAGGTGTCATCTCGGTCATCGGGACGGCGGGGGGCTCCAACGTATTTACCTTCGAAAAATGGCGCTTTACCAAAGCCGAGATGCCCGATGGTAAGGTGGAAAACCTCGATTTGGCCATCGAAATCAGTACGGCTTCTCTAACCACCGATTGGAAAGATCTGGAAAAAGGGGTCAAGTCCAAAAAGGACTATTTCTACGTCAGCAAATTTCCCATTGCCCGCGTCGCCATTCAGGGGGCGCAGCCCAAGGGCGACGGCACTTATACCTGTGATGCGCTGCTGACGCTCAAGGGCGTGAGTAAGACCGTTCCCCTTACCTTCGAAATTTCGGACAGCAAGCCCTACCAGGTGAAAGGCGATGGGATGATCTTCCGCTCCAAGTTTAAGTTTACCGGCAACGGGCCCGAAGAAGAGGTACCCCTCAACTTTGACCTGACCCTGCCAATCTGACCCCTCCCTTGATTTGATGGTGGCTGGTTGGCAAAAGCTCCGGGGCTTGCATTTGCTCCGGGGCTTTGCTATTTTTGTGACTTGGAGTGTCATTTACGAATCATGGTCAGCGCCCTATCGCGGTGTTGGCCGCAACTAAGCAGCTATGAGACTCCTTCTGCTCTTGCTCTGTTCCTTGTATTTCCTACTCCCTAACCTTCGTGCCCAAGACTACTCGGTCGACTGGGGGCCCGTGTATAAAAAAGTAGGGGGCCGCAACGGTGTAGCGCGACTCTTCAAACTGGACCATCCTCACTACTACCTACTTACTGGTGATTACCGAAAGGGTAGCTTGGCTAAGTTTAACCTCCAGCACCGCTTATTGGACACCCAGCCCATCGACAAGCGGGTCGGCAAGGACCGTTTGTTCCTAAGCCATTTCGCGCGTACCGTCACGGGGGATTATGCCTTCTACATTAGTTTCGACCGCAAAAACAAGTTCATCAAGATGTACGCCAGTAATTTTCGTGGAGATCGCTTGTCGCCCCCCCAAAAGGTATACGAACACCCCTTCACCGCCTATCGATACTTTGGTGTGCTCGGCCTAAACGATGGCTTCAACCAGGATGTCACCCGGCGTTTGCAGGTCAGTAGCAACGATAGTTTGGTAGTATTCGTCAACCCCCTATCGAACAAGGACCAAGAGCGTACCGAACAGTTGGCCATCGTCGTTTTTGATGCTGACTTTAAACCCATTTGGGACAAGCAGCAGGACTTTGAGTACAATGATCAGAACATCCGTTTTGAGCAGGTGATTCTCGACGATGCGGGGACGGTCTTTTTGCTGGCCCGGGTGTACCATCAGCGAAAGCGCCCCAAGGGACCGGATGGCAAGCCCAATGGATTACCCGATTATGATTACCGCATTTTTCGGGTGACGGCCGACGACTTTCAAGAGTACGAACTTCACTTGGGCGATCGGATAGCACCGACAAATGCGGGCTTATTTTTTCCCAAAGCGGCGCAGCAACAATTTCTGGTGGCGGGTATTTATACCGACGAGGGGTACGAGAGTGGTGGGAAGGGGGTATTTTTTGCTCGCGGGGAGGTCGAAGATGGCAGTATTCAGAAAAACATTCACCCCTTTGACCAGACCTTTTTGGCCGACCTGATCTCCGAGGAGCGACTCCGCAACGACCAGGGCTTAGAGAACTCCTTCAAAATCGATCGCCTGATTGAGTTTAGCGATGGCTCTTTCAGTTTTCTTGCGGAAGATAGGTACGTAATGACTTCCAGCTCTACCAATTCAGCGGGTCGGACCCGGAGCCGCAACATATACCATAGCGGTGACGTCATCATCCCGCACTTTAGTGCGGAGGGAGCGTTTGAGAACATCCAGCGAGTCGAGAAGTCTTTCCGCAGTTTGCTCCCCCAAAACATCTCCTATTCCTTTGCCCTGTACCGCGATAAGGTGCATCTGGTTTTTAACGATATGAAGACGGCAGAAGAGCGACGCGACATCAAATCGGCCGATGGGGGCAAAAAGGGAAAATTTTATACCGATCTGGCCATAATTAACACCGCGGGCGAAATCGAAACCCAAACTAATTTGTTTAACAATAGAGATATTGCTTTGTCTTTCGACTCCCGCCTGTTCAAATTTTCGGGCAGCACCCTGATCATCGGAACATCTTCGCCGCGGAAATATTCCCTCGGCATCTTGGAGTTGGAATAAGGAACAAACCTTTATCGACGACGACAATTTTCAGCCCCCCACCATTACAATTGGCTTAAAAGCCGTGCACTCATTAAACGCCAAAAGTTATGAAATTAACCTTTCTGTTAGTGGGCCTGCTGACTTATGTCCATCTCGGACTCCACGCCCAAAGCTACCCCGCCGAATGGGGCCCTAGCTATCGCATCAAGGGCCTACCGGCCGAACCCCTACAACTCGCCGCCCCGGAATCGGACCAACATTATTACCTAAAAACGGGTGGCCGCCGCAATGGCGTGCTGATGAAGTTCAACGCCCAGCATGATCCACTCGCCACCAAAATCATCAAGGTACGGACCGACGGGGAGCGGCGGCGCCTGCACCAATTCATCCGTACCGCCAGCGGCGAGTACACCTACTGGACCAGTCACGACCGGCGGGGTAAAAACCTCAAGGCCTACGTCAGTACGTGGGAGGGCAGCCAGCCGTCGCAACCCCGCCAGGTGTACGAACGCCAGTTTGATTTGTCCCTATTGCCCAACGACATCGAGTGGAGCTTGGCCCCGGAGCTGCATGCCAATAACGAGGGTACGATGGCGGCCTTCTTCAGTCCGCTCGGGGATTGGGACTTGGTGGGTATCCAGCAGCTGGCCGTGGCCGTTTTTGATGCCGATTTGGCATTGGTTTGGGACCGACAATTTGCCTTTCCCTACCCCGATCGGGACGTATATTTTGAGCGAGTGGTAGTCGATGCGACGGGGGAAGTTCTGGTCCTGATGCGGCTGTATCGGGGCCAGCGGGAGCGGATAATGCCGGCGGTGGGCTGGGAGGACAGCCGCCCGTTTAGCTACCGGATTTTTCGCCTGACCGAGGCGGGGCTAGTGGAATACGAGCTCCAGCTGGATGCGGGGCTGGTGCCCACTGATGCGGGTCTATTTCTACCGGCCGGGGAGCCCCAGCAATTTTTGGTGGCGGGTTTTTACCAAACGGAGGAGCGGCCCAATACCCCGGCGGGCATGTTTTTGGCTTGGGGCCAGGGCGGGGAGCGGGCGCTGCGGGTCCGTAGCCACCGGATCGAGGCCGACTTTTGGGAGGCGTCTCCAAGCGATCATCGCGGACGGCAGCAGCGACCCACCACCCGGGCGTTGACGATCGATCGGCTGATCGAATTCCCCGATGGGACCTACGGTTTTTTGGGAGAGGAGGCCTATGAGATATGCCTTGGTGGAAGCGAGAACATTAAATACAACTGGGGCCCGATTTTCCTCGCCCGTTTTAGCAGGGCGGGGAAGTGGTTGGGTATGCAGGTCATCGAGCGCTACGATAAGGGCGAAGAACCGTTGACGCCTTCCTTTGCCCTGGCCCGGGATGGGGAGCGGCACTGGCTGGTATTCAACGATCGCCTGACGCGGGACGAACGGCAAGCCAGGATGGCGGCGGACGGGCAGCGACCGGGAAGGGTAGACCTCCAGCTGGTGTCCATAGATGGTGAAGGCCAGATCGGTACCCCCCAGCGGCTGGCCCCGGGCCGGGACCCGGATCTCGTATTCCACCCCCGCCTGTTTGCCTTGCGGGAGGGCACCCTCCTGCTGGGTAAGGTTTCGCACGTGAAATATGCCTTTGGCAGCTTGGAATTGGACTGAGGATTGCTTACCTTTTGACGAGATTTCTAAGAAATTTAAAGTTATGAGTAAGTCCTTATTTCCCTTGTACTTCCTCCTCCTTATTGGTATTGTTGGAGGACTGGAGGCCCAAAATTACGAGATCGACTGGGGGCCAGTCTTCAAAAACCCTGGTAAAGCGATTTATTATTTTGAGTCACTGGGAATGGACGACCAGCACTACTACCTGCTAAGCGGTCACCGCAAGCAAAGTACCATCTTGACTTTTGATTTCAATCACCAACTGATTCGTTCGGAAGAGACCGGATTCGGGCTCCCCCACCGTCCGGATTACCGCAAGTACCTTCTCCACACTCCCGACGGAGCGATCGCTTACTTCACCGGGGTTAAACGATACACCTACGGGGTCGAACTATGGGCGAGTAACTTTACGGCGGGACAATTGTCCGAGCCCCGGCTACTGGTTAAACACCGCTTTGAAGACCTCATGGCATTCAATGGATTTAGCCCGGGCTTCAATGGTGCTTACGATGAAGTTCACCAGCCCAATCAGCAATTGCTGCTTAGCCCAGACGGGCAAAAACTCGCCTCCGTAGTGCCCTATGCCATCCAAGACTTGAAAGGTACCAAACAAAAGGTCATGCTCCACATCTTCGACCGAGATTATAATTTACTGTGGGAGAAAAAACAAGTGCTCCCCTACGCGTACCGAGAAGTTTACATCGAACAAGCCTTGATCAGCGATGCGGGAGAGGTCTTTTTACTCGCCCGCAAGCATCTCCCCAAAAAGGTGAAGAAAAAACAAGACTTGATCATCGACTTCTCCTATCTGATATTTCGCATCGGTGAGGAGGAGCTGCTAGAATACCCCATCGAACTCGGTCCCACGGCCTTTGCCACCGATGCGGGAATGTTTTTTCCAAAGGACCGCAAAGGAGAATTTTTGGTAGCCGGATTGTACACGTCCAATCGCAAAGAAGAAAGCCTGTCGGGCATCTTTCTGTCCCGCGGTACCACCAGCGCAGCGGATGGGACTCCAGCTAATCAGCTCCTCCCATTCAACGAACGGGAGCGAATCACCATGAACCAATTCGACCGGGACAAGGACGCCGATCGCAATTTCATCTTCAGGATACGGGACTTGGTGGAATTCGATGATGGGGCCTTCGCCCTCCTCGCCAGCAACGACCTTCCTTACTTTCGCTACACCACTGGCTCCGATGGTTCTGCTTCGGGGACCTACCAATACTACGGGGCCGCAGACCTGGCGCTGATCTGTTTTGATCAAACGGGCAATTTGATCACTATCCCCACCATCGAAAGATCGCCCGCCATCAGTGATAAAAAAGCCCAAATCCTCAGCAAGCGCAATAATAAATTATACTTGACCTATAACTGCCTCGCCCCGACGGGGCTCAAAAGACGCAATAAGCAATACAATTACGCATCCCGACTCGCCGTCTTCAATTCCAGTGGAAAGCTGGAATCCGATACCGAATTGTACAACGACAGTGAGGTCATGCTGCAAAGCAATTTGGCTAGCACCACCGAACAAGCCATGCTCCTGTGCCGCCCAGTGGGAAGAAAGGAATATTCCTTCGGTCTCCTTAAACTCCATTAGATAACGTCCTACAAATACCCACCAATAAATCTGACTCATCTTTAAAACCCCTCCGTGGTCCTCCGTGGTCCTCCCTTTGCGCCCCTTCGCGCCCTTTGCGACACCCCTCAAACCGCCAAAATGACACCCAAAAACAAACATAAATGCCAAAATGGCACCTACACCTCCCCAAATCCCGCCACAAAGACCGAAAAAACGGAATGGTCCAGCTATTGATATACCTATG
This sequence comes from uncultured Saprospirales bacterium, assembly GCA_937899855.1. Classification (GTDB taxonomy): domain Bacteria; phylum Bacteroidota; class Bacteroidia; order Chitinophagales; family Saprospiraceae; genus CALLVY01. Next base: position 12,639 of record CALCCH010000376.1, read on the forward strand.
CCAGAATCATTAATCGAAAATTTAGTCCACCTAAAAAAATAACTGAATCAAGAAACTGGTAAAATTCAAACCCTTCACCCCCGTAAGCTTCAACCACTTCGATCGCGTTTTTGACGACTTTTTTAAAGCCAATCGCCCCAATTACCAGGGTTTTAAGCAAAAACCTTTGGTAAATGTCGTAGAAAGTGCCGATGATTTTAAACTGGAAGTGGCTGCGCCGGGTTTAAAAAGGGAAGATTTCAAAGTGAGCATCGAAAAAGATCAACTGCTCATCGCCGCCAAAGTGGAGCAACACACCGAAGACAACAACGGCAAGTACTCCCGGCGCGAATTCAACTACGGCACCTTCCAGCGGAGCTTCTACCTCCCCGAGACCGTCGAAGCTGATGCCATCGTAGCGAACTACGAAAATGGCATCCTCTCGGTTACACTTCCCAAGAAAGAGGAAGAAAAAGAGAAAGGCCCCCGCATGGTCGAAATTGCCTAAGAATTAGAATAGGTTATAGAATATTTCAATAGGGTTTTAGGTTTTCAATTGGGCCGCAACGTTGAGTTGCGGCCTTATTTTTTGCCCCCCAATTCCTGCTCAACCTCCACCACAACCGCCAGGGCCGTCTCGTGACTCTCCTGCATCGCCGCCGCATTGTCC
>CALCCH010000377.1 GCA_937899855.1 uncultured Saprospirales bacterium
GCTTTTACCCCCCGCTTTTCGCCAGCATTTGACCTCCGCTCCCGTTGCCACTGCAAACATAGCCCCCGCCCGGCTGCTGTGGGGCCAAGCCCTGGAAGGGCAGCGCTACTGGGCTGGCCTACCTCCCGTGGTGCGGGCCTCCTGGTTGGCGTACGCGGTACCGGAGTCACAATCGGCTGCCCCGCCACCCGCCCTGGATGCTCGCGCCTTCCGCCAGACCATTGCCCCCGCGGTAGCGGAATGTGTCCACTTTTTGGCCCAGCATCCCACGCGTTTTGCTTTTACGACCGAGCAGGAGCGGGAGTGGCGGAGTTTTCTTTTGGAGCGGGAAGGGCATCCGCACGGGGAGAATCCTCAGTTGGCCGAGCGGAGGGGAGCCTTGGGTTTTCGACTGGCCATGGTGTTATCGGCTTGTCGCAAGTACGAATGGGGGGCAACGGAAGAAAATTGGTCCTGTGGGGCCACGGATTTTGCGCTGGCGCGCTGGTTGCTGGAAGGCTACGGTGATCTTCATCACGCAGAATCTCCGGGGTAGGTCCGATCTTGAAGACCGAACTGCACCAACGCAACTTAAAGATGAGAAAAATGAGGCGCCTCCCTTTATGGCAAGCCCTGTCCGAACACCGCCGCGGCGACTGGTGGTCCGACCTCTTCGCCGGACTGACCGTTGGGGTCATGCTCGTCCCCCAGGGCATGGCCTACGCGCTGCTCGCGGGTTTGCCGCCCATTTATGGGCTGTACGCCGCCACCGTTCCCCTGCTGACCTACGCCTTGCTGGGCCCTTCCCGCCAACTGGCCGTCGGCCCCGCTGCCCTGGTCTCGCTGCTTACCGCTACTGGCCTGGCGCCCCTGGCCGTGGCGGGGAGCGAGGCCTATTTGGCCCTGGCCTTTGCCCTGGCCGTGTTGGTCGGACTGATCCAGTTGGGCTGGGGGCTGTTGCGTGGGGGGAATCTCATCACCTACCTGGCGCGTCCCGTCGTCCTGGGCTTTACCACGGCGGCGGCCCTGATCATCGGTCTGAGTCAGGTTCAGCACCTGCTGGGGCTCACGCTGGCGGGGGGGCGTTCGTTTCCCCAAGTCCTGCTCGCTACCCTGTACCAACTGCCCGAGGCCAATGGCTACAGTGTGGCAATTGGCCTGGTGGCCACGCTTTTGATCGTAGCCACGCAACGTTGGTCCCCCCGTATTCCGGGGGCGCTGCTCGTGGTGGTTCTGGGCATTGGGGTGGTTTATTTCTTTGACTTGGATCGAGGGGGTGTCGCCATTTTGGGGGAGGTGCCCCGCGGGCTGCCCCACCTGCACTGGCCCACGGCGCTCCGCGAACACTGGTGGGACTTGTTGCCCACCGCCCTGGCCATTGCTGGGGTCGGTTTTATGGAAAGTATGGCGATCGTCCAAACCCTGCCGCGGCGCCCCGGTAGCCCACCGCCGCGACCCAATCGGGAATTGCTGGCCCTGGGGCTGGGCAACTTGCTGGGGGGCTTTTTTCAAGCCTATCCCACCACGGGGGGGCTTTCCCGCTCCCTGGTCAACGCGCGAGCGGGGGCGCGTTCGGGTTTGGCCTCCCTGCTTAGTGCCGGGCTGATCGTGCTGACCTTGCTGTTTTTAACCCCCCTGTTTTACTACCTCCCCAAGGCCGTTTTGGCCGCCATCATCCTGGTGGCCGTCGTGGGGATTCTTCGTCCGGGAGTCGTCCGCCAGCTGTGGCGTAGCGATCGCACCGACGGGCTGCTGTTGGGCAGTACCTTCGTCGCGACCCTATTGGGGGGCATCGTCTGGGGGCTGGGGCTGGGTATTTTACTGTCTCTGTTGCTGCTCCGTTGGCGAATGGCACGGGTTAAGACGGTGGGTGGGGATCATCAGCGAGCCCGGCGCTGTTTCCCACCGACTTTGGATTTGGGAAACAATCCCGAGTGGCTGCAATTCCGCTGCGCCAGCTTGCTCCATTTTGCCAATGTCGCAGCGTTTCGGGAGCAGCTCGATCGGGCCGTGGCGGAGCGTGGAGCCCAGGTCGTCTTTTTGGACTTTTCGGAGCTTTGGGATTTGGATGGAACGGCGCTCCACACCTTGTTGACCCTGCTGGAGGATTATCGGGTCCGTGGGGTGACGCTCTACCTTACCGGCGCTAAGGGACCCGTCCGGGACGCCCTCCGTCGATCTGGGCTGGCCGGGATGATGGGAGAACGGGCGACTTGCCCCAACCTAAGGGTCGCCCTCACGCATTACGAGGGGTTTATTGCGGAAAAATCACCAAAAGAAACGCGCTTCTGTGATGGGCATCACCAAATGGAAAGGGGAGGACCCCTAATTTTGAAGCGAAAGGTCAAGGCACCAAAATCAAATCGAATCATGAAAGTAGAACAGCTCTATACCAAATGCCTCGCCGAGGCAACTTATTATATCGAAAGTGCGGGATCGGCCGTCCTCATCGACCCCCTGCGGGAGACCCAAGTCTACCTCGACAAGCTGGCCCGCGAAGGGGCCCAACTCCAATACATCTTCGAGACGCATTTCCACGCCGACTTCGTCTCGGGGCACCTCGATCTGGCCCGAAAAACTGGTGCCCAAATCGTCTACGGTCCCCTGGCCCAAGCCGATTATGACTTTTACTCGGCGACGGATGGGGAAATCCTACCCCTGGGAGACGTTTCCTTTAAAGTGTTGCATACCCCTGGTCATACCATGGAGAGTACCACCTTCCTCCTCCGCGATGCGACCGGCCGGGACCACGCCATCTTTACGGGCGATACCCTCTTCCTGGGCGACGTCGGACGTCCCGACCTGGCCGTCCAGGCCGATCGGGTGACGGAAGAAGACCTGGCCCGCCTGCTGTACCACAGCCTCCACGATAAGATCATACCCCTGGCCGATGAGCTCCTGGTGTATCCCGGTCACGGTGCCGGATCGGCCTGCGGGAAAAACCTCAGCAGCGAGACTTGGGGACGCCTGGGTACCCAAAAAGCCCAAAACTACGCTCTCCGCGCCGATATGACCGAGGCGGAATTCGTTCGGGAAGTTCTCAGCGGGCGGAGTCCCGCCCCGCAGTACTTTGCCCAAAACGCTCGCCTCAACAAAAGCGGTTACGAAAGCTTTGACCAAGTCCTTGAAAGGGCCAAACGCCCCCTGGAGCCCCTGGCCTTTGCCCGGGTGGCCCGGGAAGCCGATACCCTGGTTCTCGACGTGCGCAGTCCCGCCGAATTTGCGGCTGGACACCTCCCCGGGGCCATTTTTATTGGGCTAGACGGCAGTTTTGCCCCCTGGGTCGGCGCCCTCCTACCTGATTTGCAGCAATCCATCTTGCTGGTGGCGCCCGAGGGACGGGCCGAGGAAGCCATCACCCGGTTGGCCCGGGTGGGCTACGACCGTGTACGGGGCTACCTGGCCGGGGGAATGGCGGCCTGGGAAGCGGTGGACCAGCCGGTGGCCCGCGTATCCTCCATCTCGGCTGCGCGCTTGGCCGAGGAGCTGGAGCAAGGTGCGGTAGCGCAAGTGCTCGACGTACGGCGTCACACGGAGTTCCTGAGCCAACACCTGCTGGTGGCCCAAAACTTTCCGCTGGACTACATCCAGGGGAATTGGTCCAAGCTCGATCCCGAGCGGCGCTATCACCTGCACTGCGCCGGGGGCTACCGCTCGATGATTGCGGCTTCCATCCTCCAGGCGCGGGGGATTGCCAAGGTCGTCAACGTGGAAGGGGGCTGGAAAGCGATTGCGAGTACCACGGCTCCCCAGAGTGCTTACCAGTGTCCCAGCGAGCTACAAGTCGACACCCTGGACCGGGCCCTGGCCGCCGCCCTTGACTTTTAAGGATTGTAAAAAACGAGGTGTACCATGGATGAAATCATAACTTGGCTCAGCCAACCCTGGCACTGGGCGGTATCGGGAGCGATGATCAGCGTGGTGATGCTGACCCTGCGCTGGCTGGGGGGCGAATTTGGGGTCTCCGCTAATCTGCGGACCCTCTGTACCCTGGGCGGGGCGGGACGTCGCCACGCGTTCTTTGACTTTGACTGGCGCAGTGAGCGCTGGAACCTGCTCTTCGTCGCGGGGAGTATCCTGGGGGGCTTTATTGCCGTCCACTTTTTGCCCAGTACCGAGCCCGTGCGCATCGCCGCGGCTACCGAGGTACACCTGGCCAGTATGGGGATACGGACGCCCCAAACGATTGAAGAGGGGAGGGGATTTGTCCCCCGCGAACTGTTCGCCACGCCGCCCGGAGCGCCGGCTCTGTTGGTGCTGATGCTGGGGGGCTTTTTGGTGGGCTTTGGGGCGCGTTGGGCGGGGGGCTGTACTTCGGGGCACGCCATCAGTGGCCTGTCGAATTTGCAGTGGCCTTCTTTGGTGGCCGTAGTTGGCTTTTTTATCGGGGGGCTGCTGATGACCTGGGTGGTATTGCCCTTATTGTTAACTGGACAAGCCTAGCGAAGATGTATCCATGGATGTATTGGTGGACGGGGGTGCTTTTTGGCATCGTGATGAACAAATCGGAGGCCGTTTCCTGGTTTCGGATTCAGGAAATGTTTCGCTTTGAGAGCTTTCACATGTACGGCATCATCGCTACTGCCGTGGTGCTGGGGGCGCTGGGAACGGCTCTGATGAAGCGGCAAAACTGGCGGACGATAGGGGGGGAGCGGGTACGCTTTCGCGGCAAGGCGCGGAGGGTCGCGCGCGACTGGGT
>CALCCH010000378.1 GCA_937899855.1 uncultured Saprospirales bacterium
CCAAAGATGCCAAAGATGCCAAAGATGCCAAAGATGCCAAAGATGCCAAAGATGCGCCGAAGGATAATTTTCAGACACCCCCTAGTAACTCCGCTCTTCTCATCTGGACACCAACTCCCCGCCGCCGCATCACTACTCCTTGATTCCCCACACCGCTTCCTCCTCCGCCACCCCCAACACGATTGGCCCAAGAGCCAAAACTCCCGAGCCAAATTACTAGCAAACCAGAACAAAATAAAAAACTTATTCCCAAATCACATCCCGCTTACGGCGGATGTAGCCGCGGATGTTGAGCCAGAAGGCAACGAAGAGGTAGAGGAGGAAGGGAGATCCCAGGGTGACAAAAGAACTGTAGATAAAATAGATACGTACCCGGCTAGAGGCGATGCCCATTTTTTGCCCTAGGTAGCTGCATACCCCAAAGGCAGAGCGCTCCACAATGTTCTTTAACTGCGTTATCATTGGTCCAAATTACGAATTTAATTGTATTCAGAATACGGACTTAACAAAAAAACGCTGTGGCGGTTGACGAATGCATCGGGTTTTTAACAATTTTTCGGTAAAAATTTGCTAAAATGGGCATTTGGCCACCAATACTGTGGTATTTTGGACCTCGGATGATGGGATATTCGGTAAATGGGCTTAGCGGATAGTCAAAAATTTCGAATAGGCAATCTGACTTTCTCCTTCAAAGGTTACTTTCAACTGCACTTCGTAGGTCCCCGCCCGTTCGTAGGCGAAGGCTACCTCCCGCTGCTCGGCCCGTACCTGCTGGCCATTGCCAAACTGGAAGTCGTAGGCGGCTTCGGGGTGAAAGCTATCAATGGTAAAATACAAGGTCTGACCAGCCTCCGTCTGACCATCGATCGTGACGACCTCCACCGCCGGTCGGGCACTCGCCGCGCTCGCGACGGCCCCCGCAGCCGCCAACGGACTAATCGGGGTAGTACCCAGTGGCGCACCCTGTTGTTGCGCCAGCAGGACCGCCGAACTGGCACCCTGTTTGCGTTGGAAGAGCGAACCCGCTTCGGTCGTCGTGTAAAACAGACCAAGCAAGCCACAGACGATCATCAGGCCCAATCCAAATCGGTCGAATCTGTTACGCAGTTGTTCTTGGCGGCTTTGCTCTTCTAAATAGTGTTCTAAGGTATGGTGGTTTACCTCAAGTTGTTTGTTAAGGTGACGCATGTGGGATTACAATTTAAAAAGTGGCGATAGTGGTGAACGACATCGTCCGCTCCCCGTAAAAAGCACGGAGCCCTCCTATCAAATTTACCACAAATTTCAAGCCATAGCTGGCCCGTCCTCCGCGGATCATTCAACAGCAGCGCAATCGCTGAACACGAATTGCGCAATTGGTGGAGTTTGTTTGTTCTTAGTAAATGTTGGCGGTGTATTTCTCTCTGCCGTCTGGGGTCCCAAACTTTTGGAACGTTTTAGCTTTGGAGCCCTACAAATATAATCGAAAAAAGGCCCTTTATCAAAATTAATATAAATTATTTTAATTTTAATTTGTTTGGTGCTGATAACGAGGTGGCTAGGTATGGATTAGGTAGTGTCTTACAAATGCTATTGGAGGAATGGCTTAGTTCCGATGAGAGCATCCTCAATAGCAGAAAGCCCCGTCTTGCGAGCAGCAAAACGGGGCTTTATTCGGGCCGCGAGTGAGGGCAGTACTAAGGCAGGCTCGCCAGTAGGTCCTCATTGGGCAACAGGAGCCACATATTGCCGTAGTGGTGGGTGTAACCCGCCTCCCGCTTGGCTTGCTTGCCAATACCGGTGTATACGTCGACGTGCCCCGGACCATTGATGGCACCGCCTGTATCCTGAGCCAGTAGGACGCGGTACTCGTGGTGGGTAAAGTTGCCGCGTTGATCGTGTACGGGCACGGAGGCGAGCAGACAGCTGCCCAGTGGAATGTACTGCGGATCCACAGCGATGGAGTAATCAGCCGTCAGAGGCACCTGTCCGGCGCCACTGGGCCGCGCCTTCCGCGGTTGGAAAAAGACGTAAGAGGGATTGCTGTACAACACCTCATCCATCCACTCGGGATTTTTACCCAAAATATTGCGGATACTGTTGATCGAGACGTACTGGGGCGTCGTCAGGCCATTTTCAATCATGTAGCGTCCGATGCTGCGGTAGCGGTGCCCATTGTCACCATTGTTGGCAAAAAGGATGCGCCGGCCGTCGGTAAATTCTACGATGCCCGATCCCTGGACCTGCATAAAGTAGACGTCCACGGGATTGCTGGCGTAGGCCAGTTCCAAGCCCTGCCCGGCCAGCACCTGCTCGCCGTCGATCTCGGCCCGGGTGGGAAAAGTCCCGACCCAGTCGAGCGGGCGACTGTACAGCGGGTAGCGGTATTCGTCGGTGGGTTTTTCACTCACCTTGAGAATGGGCGTAAAATAGCCGGTGTAGTAAACGCTGCCCTTTTCATCGTTGCCCTGTAGCTGGTGCGCTCGCAGGAATGGTGACAAATCGAAGCTGGGGTCGCTGGCCGCCCGCTGTAGCAGGCTGACCACCTTTTTCAATTGATCGTGCTCAATGGTCAAATTGCCCGCCTTCCGCGTCTTGGCCTTGCGTTTTTGGAGCAGGCGACGCTGGTTTTCCAGACCGGCAATCAAATCGACGTTGGCCTCCAGCTGGATCGACGCCGAGCGTTGCTCGTCCAGGGTGTAGGTAGCCCCGAGCGGTGCGGCATCCTTTAGCTTGCCATTGCGGCGGTATTCCAAAGGGCGATCTTCCGCAGTATCACGGGTCTCGGTCGGACTTATTTCTTGGGTGATGTTCCGTTCGTGGTAAGAATTACACGAGGACAGCAGGAGTAGGCTTGTTGCCAGTGGCAACAGTGTCTGAGGTTTGTTCATGGGTATTATCTGCTTTAAAATGGATTTTCAGAATCCTAGTAAGTATTGGTGAACAAATTTATCTTAGCAGTTCCATCGATCTTCAAAATTCCACAAAAGCGGCGCAAAGGTAATTATTTCCCAAATACAGCACAAATTTATGGTGATTATTATGAAAGATGCCATCTTTCTCGACTTTTTTTAACACTTTTGAAGTGAAAATCAATGGTTTATACATGAGTCAATACCCTAAATCGGTTATTTTTCACAAGTATAAATCCGCCCTTGCGGACTTTCTCGGCCTCTCCCCAGCCCACCTCACCCTCTACTGGAAGGGCCGGGTCGGGCTCTACGCCATCCTCCAAGCCCTCGATATCGGACCGGGTGATGAGGTGCTCCTCCCCGGTTTTACCTGCGTGGTGGTCCCCAATGCCATCCTCTACCGAGGCGCCCAACCCATTTACCTCGACATCGACCCCCGCTCCTTAAACCTCAACCCCACCCAAATCGAGCCACACATCAGCCCGCGGACCAAAGCCATTCTCGTTCAAAATACCTTCGGCCTCTCGCCCGATTTCGCCGCCATCCGCCAACTGGCCGATCGCCACCAACTCAAAATCATCGAAGACAATACCCACGGCTTCGGTAGCCGCTACCGCGGTCAGGCCAGTGGCCTCCTGGGAGATGCCGCCTTTTTTTCCAGCCAGTGGAACAAACCCTTTTCCACCGGTATCGGTGGCTTCGTCGTCGCCCACGAGCCCGAATTGAGGCAAGCGCTCCATCGGATCGAAGCTTCCCTCCCGCCTCCCAGCTCCCGTGCCGACTGGATGCTACGCCGTCAATTGCAGTTGCGCCAACTGCTGGGGCATTCTACCTTCTACTGGCCCGCCCTCCGGCTTTACCGCTGGCTGAGTCAAAACAACCTCATCAGTGGATCCTCCGAGGGTGGGGAGCTGGCGGGGCCCCAGATGCCAGAGGGTTTTCTCCGGGGGGCTGCCCCCATCCAAGCCGAGGAAGGACTCCGCCAACTGGCCCGCTTTCCCGACAACATCCGTCATCGCCGCCGCCTCGCCGATCGCTACCAGGCCGCCTTCCGGGAATGGGGCTTCCCGCCGATCTACGAACCCGAATACGCCGACCACCTCTTTCTCAAATACGCCTTCTTCGTGCGTGACCGGCCCGCTTTTCTCGACCTGGCGGCCCGCCACCGCATTCCGCTTGGCGATTGGTTCCTCAGCCCCATTCACCCCATTCCTAGCCACTGGGAACGCTGGCAGTACCGGACGGGAAGTTGTCCCATCGCGGAGAAGCTCAGTCGCCACATCCTCAACCTGCCCACCGACCCCAGCGTCAGCCTCGCCGAAGCCGAACGCATCATCGCCTTTTTGGCCGACCACCGCAGCACCCTCCTCGCTCCCGAAGAGTACGCACCGCTCCATCCCTAGCTCGGTCCGGCGGTGGAAATCCACTTTGGTGGAAGACGAATTTTGACCAAAACGTAGCAATTCCAAGCAAAATTCAGTAGCTTGTGGAGGTATTTCTGGTCCCGAATCTCCGTCCCATCGGGCAGGAAACGAATCGTCACCCCTACTTTTTAACCGTACTCCTACTTACTGAGCGTCAGGCTCGGGCTGCTATTGACCAGTAAAAACCTTTGGCCCCGTACCGCTCTCTGTCACCAACACACCACACCATCAGAACCGTCGCCCCGCGAGCGGAGCATCCGGTATTTGATCGAATCTTACTTTAAACGTGTAAACACCAAGCCTACCATCATGATAACACCGCCAAACCAAAGCCTAACCTTCCGGTCTTCCCTCACCCGATTCTGCTCCTTGCTACTGCTCTGCCTCAGTACCTGGCTACCCACTGCCCTGTGGGCCCAACCCACGGGTTTTGTCGATCAGCTTTTTATGGGGGGCTGGAATAACGTGGTTGGGATGACCTTCGACGAAAACGGCCGCATCTACGTCTACGAAAAAGCCGGGCGCGTCTTGATTGTCGACAATGGTGTCCGCCTACCCAATCCCCTGATCGACATCAGTGAGGAGGTGGGCGATTGGCGGGACTTTGGGATGCTCGGCTTTGTCCTCGACCCCAATTTTTTGTCCAATGGCTACATCTATCTCCAGTATACGGTCGATCGGCACCACCTTCTTTATCACGGTACCAACGATTACGATCCCAATGCCAACGAGTACTTTTCCGCTACGATCGGTCGGATTACGCGCTACACGGCCAATCCCGCTGCGGGGCTCACCAGCGTCGACTACGCCAGCCGTCTGGTGCTGCTCGGTGAGACCAAAGAGACCGGGGTGCCCAGTCTCCACCAGTCGCACGGCATCGGCGGCCTGATCTTTGGAACGGATGGTACCCTGCTGGCTTGTGCGGGGGATGGCGCCAGTTACAGTTCCGTCGATGAGGGCTCGGCCTCCGAGACGTATTACGCCCAGGCCCTGGCCGATGGCATCATTCGCCCCGACGAAAATGTGGGGGCCTACCGCTGTCAGCAGTTGACCTCGCTGGATGGTAAAATCCTTCGTTTGGATCCCGCTACTGGGGATGGGATAGCCAGCAATCCCTTTTACGACGGCAATGCCCCCCGCTCGGCGCAGTCGCGGGTTTGGTCCTTGGGTGTACGGAATCCCTACCGCATCAGTAAAAAACCACACACTGGAAGCCACTTCCCGGGGGATGGAAATCCCGGCGTCTTTTACTTTGGGGATGTGGGCTGGGGCAATCGTGAAGAATTGAACATCATCACGACCGGGGGGCAAAACTTTGGTTGGCCCAAGTACGAGGGTATGACCCACCAACCCGGTTACAACAACGCCGCCTACGCACCCGGCAGCCACGAACGTCCCGTGGTGGACTGGCGCAATACGACGCCCCGGGCTCTGGTCGACGGGACGATTTACAATGTGGGTTCGGCCCAGGTGCCCGGTCCCAATTTCAATGGCAACGCCTCTACGGGAGGAGTTTTCTACGAGGGCCACGATTTTCCCGCCGAATACCACGATACCTACTTCCACGCCGACTACGGGGCCGATTGGATCCGCCACTTTACCTTCGATACCAATAACAATCCCACCGGAATCAGTGACTTTGTATCCAACGGTGGCCCCATCGTCTTTGTCGCCTCCAACCACGATTACGATGGCCTTTTCTACGTCCGCTACCCCAGTCAAATTCGTCGGGTGGTGTACACCGGCAGCGACAACCGTCCCCCCGTTGCCCAGTTGGCGGTCGATCGGGATCACGGTCCCAGTCCGCTGGGGATACAATTTACTGGTGACCAATCCTTTGATCCCGAATTTCAGAGTTTGAGCTACGCCTGGGATTTTGGCGACGGCAATACCAGCAGTGCGGCCAATCCCTTCCACACCTTTAGTACGGGTGGGGGCAGCCCCGCCCAATTTACCGTTAGCCTCACCGTGAGCGATCCCCAGGGAAATACGGATCAAAAAAGCCAGGTCATTTCCCTCAATAATACCCCCCCCGTCATCGTTTCCACCAGCCAGGATAATTGGAGCAACTTTGAAACCAGTACGGTCTCCAACCTGGACCTCAATGCCGTGGTCACCGACGCCGAGCACAACGCCAACCAGCTAACCTGGGAATGGCTGACCTCGCTCTACCACAACGACCACCATCACGACGAACCCGTCGACAATGCCGCCAATACCAGCACCACCCTGTCGCCCATCGGCTGCGATGGGGCGACCTTTTGGTACCGGGTGACCCTCACCGTTACCGATGCCGCCGGACTGTCGGCAACCTACGTTAAAGACCTTTTTCCCAATTGCCCCGGTGCGACCC
>CALCCH010000379.1 GCA_937899855.1 uncultured Saprospirales bacterium
CGGCTACCACCTTGCCCTCCAGTCTTTCCTTACTCGTCGCTCTTCCGATCTCCTGATCTTCGCGGATGGGGTGGCCGCTAAAATCGTAGATGGAGGCGGAGGAGATGTGGATAAAGAGGGGGGTACGGACGGCTTCAAAAACCCGCTCGGTACCTTCCACGTTGACCTGGTAAAACCGCTCGTACAGCCCCCGGTCGGAGGCCAGGGCGGCGCTGTGGATACAGCAATCGACTTCGAGGCGGGGTACGGTGGTACTGATGTCGGCGCGAATGTATTCGCTGACGGCATCGAGTAGGGCGGAGGGGGGCTTTTTACTGCGGCCCAGAGCGATGATCTCGTGGCCTCTACTGGAGAAATGGCGTACTAAATGACTGCCTAAGGAGCCGGTCGCGCCGGTAATGGCAATTTTCATATTATTGCTTGCTATAGTTCTGCCGAATTTGTGCTTTCAAGGTCCGACGATCCACTTTTTGTTGACGTCCACTGCGGGGAATGGCCATTTGGAGAATGCGATCGGGCCAAGCCTCGCGGTCGATACTAAAAATACCTCTTTGTAGTTTTTTTTCCAAGTCTGCGAGCGGTAATTTTTCGTTTCCCTCTATTACGAGAAAAACGACTTCGTCCGCCAGCACTTCTTCATAGATTCCTACAAATACGGCCTCCGTCACACCGGGAATTTTTTTGACCGTTGGTTCGTACAAGGCGGGATAGAGATTGAAATTTCGGCGTATAATCATCTCTTTTTTACGTCCCGTGAGTACCAACAATTGTTCTTCGTCCAGATAACCCAAGTCACCCGTTGGATGCCAATGGGGCCTACTGTTTAAATGCCAGTAGTTGCGGTATAGTTGTGGCGATTGAATTAAAATTTCGCCATCGGCTGCGATTTCCAAATTTACCCCCGCTGCGGGTCGGCCCAATAAATCTCCTCGGCAGGGGTACTCGACCTTTTGTCGGCCATCGCAGGTGCTCACCAGCAGGTTTTCCGTCATCCCGTACAGGCAGGTAATGCGGGTGTGGGCGGGAAGCCGCTCGATCAAGCGCTCCAAAAAGGGCACGTGGACCGGCGCCGAGCCGAGCAGTACGTGTTGGAGGCAATCGGGAAAACGCTCCTCCCCCCGTTTTTGCAACTCCCCAAGAAGTTCCAGGTACTCGGCGGGCGGCCCAAATAGGATGCTGATATTCTGGTCCCGGATAAAGGCCAAGCGCTCGGCGGCCGTCGCCCGGGGCCGCCACAGGTGCACGGGAATGCCGGCGCATACGCCGATGAGCATAAAGTGGGGCAGGTGGGTAGCCACGCGTTGCGGGCCCGGGCTACGGAGCAAGTCCACGATCAGCTCGATGCTGTGGGCCAGGCTACTCAGGCGGTGGACCACGCCCTTGGGAACGCTCTGGGTACCGGAGGTGTAGGTGACGAGGTAGGGATGGTCGGGGTTGCCGTTTTGCCAGTTGAAGGGGAGGGGGGCGGCCCGTTTTAGCTGCCGCAGGGTTTGGTGTTTTTGCCACAGGGGCAAGCGTGGGCCCGTGCTGATGAGCTTGACGGCATCCGTTCGGGGAAAGTAGGGGCCACTTTTATTCCAACGGAGGTAAATCCACCGCAAAAGGGGATGTTCGCGTAAAAACAATAAGCGCGTATCCACGATGGCCCACTGGGGTGCAAATTGGCGCAGCTTTTCTCGGTAATTGTCACGGCCCATCTCCGGATCGATGATCGCCACTTGGCACTGCAAGATCATGGTGGCGAAAATCAGTCGCAGAAAATCGGGCCCCGGCTCACTGGCCATCACGAGGCGGTCTCCCGCGCGGCATCCCACCCGCCACAACTGCGCCGCCAATTGCTGACTCTCCGCCAGCAACTGACCCACCCGGACCAGCTCGTCCCCCCGCTGCAGGGCCACTTCCGCCGCTCCACGGGCCTCCAACAGTTCGATAAAACGGTTGTGAAAAAACATAACGTAGCTGGTTTTGGTGGTTTTACCAGACCAAGAGTTGTACCGAAGCACTGATGCCCGCCGCCAGGCCAATCAAGGCGATCTTATCTCCGGGGCCTAGCTTTCCCCGCCGCTCCGCACAGTGCATCGCCAGCGGAATGGAAGCCGCCGCCGTATTGCCATAGTGCTCAAAAATGCTGGTGCTTTTGGCCAGATCCAAACCCGTTCCCTCCGAAATGTACTGAAAAGACTGGGTCGATACCTGATGCGTAAACCAGTGGTCTACTTCTTCCGTCGACCAGGGCGATTCCCGCAAACTGGCCCGGACAAAGCGCTGGGATTCTTCCCGCATGGCTTCCTTGAGCGCCACGGTCTGCCCCTCAAAGTACAGCTTGCTGGGGTCGTGTGGATGGCGCGAGCCCCCGCCTTCGATGGTGCACAGGGGCCAGTGTTTGCCCACGGTGAGGAACTTTTGGTAGTAAATACCCGCCGTTTCTTCCGTTTCCGCCGCCGTTACCAAGGCGGCGGCGCCGGCATCCCCGAGGCTAAATGCCGCTAGGCTGCGTTTGAGTTGCCGCTCGTCGGACAGCTCGAAATTGATCGCATCACTGAGTTTTTCCCCATTGACGATCAGTACGCGCTGGTACAGTCCCGACTGGATGTAAGCCGAGGCCGCTTGGATGGCGGTGACGAAGCTGTTACACGCATTTTTGAGGTCGAGCGCCGGGCAGTGAAGCCCCAGTTTGTCCTGGACGATGTTGGCCGTAGCGGGTTCGATGAGGTCGGCGGAGGCGGCGGCAAAAATCAGCAGGTCGATGTGTTGCTTGCCCCAGCGTTCTACGATGGGCCGGGCGGCAGCACAGGCCAGGTCGGAGACCTGCTCTTCCGGGGCGGCAAAGCGGCGTTCGCGGATGCCAAAGAGTTTTTCCAAGGCACCCCTCGCCAGCAGTCGATGGCGGCGATTGATCCGTGTTTCGACCTCGCGGTTGTCGACCACTCGCTCGGGTACGTAGGCGGAAATTTGGGCAATTTTAGACCGGACCATCAGCTTATACTTTGGCCTTGAGAATGAGCCGCCACAGCGGGCGTGTCAACCAGTTGAAGCCACCGATGTCCTCCATAAATTCAATGGCCTCGTCCAGGCAGTGTTCGGCAAATTTGTGCTTGAAGTGGCGGTAAGCCGTTTTCTGGTAATGCGCGGGGCGATCCACTCCGATGCGTTCAAAAATTTCCCGTCGAACGTAGAGGGTCCGCATGAAGTAGATGTTGAGCAAAAACAGCAAGCTGTACCAGGTCCGTCGGAGGAAGCCCGCGTTTTGGGTGTAGCGTTCGAGCCACAGCTTGGTGTAGTGGATGTGGCGGCCTTCCTCGATGTGGTGCAGTTCCGAGACCTTGCGCAAAACCTGGTACACCCTCGGATCGCGACGCATCAGTTTGCCGTACACATCGGCCATCATCTCCACGGCCAGTACGGACATAAAAACCCAGTCCGAGGGGAGGAATTTTACCGTCAATTTTCCCCAAAAGCGGTGCTGGAATCCCGGTAGAATGGGTTTTCCATCCAATTGCTCAATGGCCTTGGAAAACATCTCTTGGTGGCGAAACTCCTCGATCAACTCCCGCAGTAAAAAGCGGTACTCCACATCGCCGGGGCTGAGATCGAGCAAGTGGCGGTTGAAAAAGAGACAGGCCAGACCCTCCGACCAGCCGTAGGAATACATCACCTGTACGACCTCGTGGCGACCCAGCTCGCGCCTTTGCGCCGGACTGAGCCGTTCGTAGAGGGGGTGACCGGCGAGGGAAACCAGCTTTTCGGGAAGAAACAAATCCGCCTCCTCGGCGGGTTCTTGCCAGGGAACAAACTGCTCGGGAAGGAGGGGTTTTTCCTTGCTGATGCGAATCAATCGCTCAATTTTTTGGACGGGAAAGGTCGTCATACGCTTTACGGTTTGTTTTTCAATCTGCCTCCAAGATAGTACCTGTGCGAACAGCAGTGGTATTAAATTGTGCCAAATGAGGCATGTGAAAAAAGCTTATATTAGGATTTTTCGACGCCAAAACACCCAGGCAATCTACTTTATCCCCCTGCAAGAACGGCGAAATGATCGACAAAGTCTCCCGTTTTCTGGATGGACCCAGGCTGCCGTACCGGAAAACAGGACCCTGACATCTCCCGGTTATTACCAAGGGACGCAAACATCTGGAGCATTGGGTTCGACGACTATCCGTCCTGACGACCCGAGCGGTGAATGTGGTTGCTACTGGCTTGCTGGGTCCCCATCATCAGGACATCCTGAATATTGACGTGCTCCGGCCGGGTAGCGATGAAGTAGATGGTCTCGGCCACGTCGCGCGCCTTGAGCGGTTGGAAATCTTCGTAGATTTTGGCCCGTTCGGTATCGCCGTGGAAGCGATCCAGGGCAATTTCGGTTTCCTCATCGTGTCCCGGCGCTACCTGACTCACGCGAATGCCGTGCTGGTGTAGATCGAGACGCATCGATTTGGTAAGGGCGTCAACGGCAAATTTGGTGGCGCAGTAGACGTTTCCCTTGGGATACACTTCCTTTCCCGCCGTCGAGGCCACGTTGATGATGTGCCCCCGGCCACGGGCCACCATCCAGGGACTTACGACCCGGGTCATGTACAGCAATCCCTTGATGTTGGTATCAATCATGGTTTCCCAATCTTCGATATCGCCTTCGTGAATAGCGGCGAAGCCCCGCGCCAGCCCCGCATTGTTGATCAAAATATCAATTTCCGACCAGTCCGCTCCCAACTCGTCCAGGGCCGTACTCACGGAGCTGCGCTGGCGAACGTCAAAGCAGAGGGTCTGCGTTTCCACCTGGTAATGCTCTTGGAGTTGGCTTTGCAGCGCTTCTAGCCGATCGGCTCGCCGCCCGGTCATGATGATCCGGTGGCCGCGCTCGGCAAATACCTGGGCAGTGGCCAGGCCGATGCCCGAAGTCGCTCCGGTGATTAGAACGGTTTTGATGTCCTCGGCTACGGGGCGCAGCTGGATGGCCTGTTCCTCGGTGGTGCTTTCCGCTGCGGGTGTTTCCGTGACCTCCGGTTCCGGATCCCGGTAGTTGAAGGCCAGGTCGTTTTCTTCCGTCTTGAGTTCGGGGTTGATGCCAAAGGCCCGTTCGTAAAAGGCCGTGGCCGTTTCCAGGTCTCCCTTGCGGTGGTGGATCAGGGCCAGGTCGTAATTGGCGAAGGGGTGATCCGCTTGCAATTCGAGCGTTTTGTGGAAGTGCTTGACGGCTTTATCGGGTTTGCCCAATTCCTCGGCCAGCAGGACTGCGTACTGGTAGCGGGCGTCGATGTGCTCGGGATGGAGTTTGATGGCGCGTTTGAAGTAATTGCTCGCCTGTTTTTGCTGGTTGGTAAAGCAGGTGGCGGTGAGTCGACCCAGCTTGTAATTGATCCCCGGCAGGTCCGGGCTGAGGGACAAGACTTTTTCGTAATAACTTTTGGCGAGCAGCAGATTGTTGTCGCTCTCGGCCTGGGCGGCCAATTCCAGGTACTTTTCGACGTCCTGTTCCTGGGGCGATTCCCCCGCCGTCGCCTGATCTGGTACGGGATTGGGCTGAGGAACAGCGGGTGGGCTAACGGTAATGGGGGCCTCCACCTCCGTGCGTTCCAAATCGACGTCTGCTTCCTCGGTTTCGGGCGCTATGACTTCCTCCTCCTCCTCTTCGAAAATGGATTCGAGGATTGCGTAGTTGCGCTCCGGAGGCGTAGAAGGATCGCTGGGCGTCTCCAGCTGAATTTGTGCCTCCTCCTCGGCCACCTCCTCGATGATTTCCTCGATGTCCGAACCAAAATCCACGGTAATGTCTTCTTCTCCCGCACCGGCAAGCTCCTCTACTGGGGGCGTGGTTTCGCTGGGGGGATCGGCATCCAGGCGTTCCTGGACCAAGTTGTCGACCTTGGTCAGATCCGGGCTGATGTGCAGGGCCTTTTCCGGGGGAGCTTCCGCGGGGGGGACCGGTGGGTCCAAGGAAGGCCCCGTCTCGGGAGCGACATTGGCGTGGAGCAAGTCCATGCCCGGAATCTGCTCGATGATGATCTCTTCTTCCTCCAGCATGCTTTCCTCCTCGGGAGGGTCGAACGAGGGGCTCAGGGTACTCACCTCCTTGGCGGTAATCGGCCGGTCGGTACCCGACTGGCCGACGGCTTGGTTAACGCGTTGGGCGGAAAAGGCTTGGAAAGAGGCTTCGTCGCCAAAGCGGTGAAAAAAGGCCTGGAAGTTATTTTGTTGTAGAAGCGGATATTCCCAGTAGCTGGTATCGCGCAGGTAACGCAGGAACTCACCCACCTGGGTGGAGATGCCCCGGACGATTTTCAGGTCCTCCTCCAGGTCGTTGGCACTGGAGCGCGACTGGTGGCGCATGTCGAGGTATTTTTCCTGCCAGAAGTTCATGTATTTGATGATCTGACCAATCCGGTCGAAGGTGGTGGGCACCGAGTCAAAGGTACCGGGTTTTTCTCCGGGATACCAGCCATCGATGACGATGCACTGGAGCCGTCCCTGGCCCAGCAGCTCCTGGAAGGTCCCCAAGATTTGGTGCATTGGGCTGATGGACTTGAGGTAGTTGTCGCTCAGGAGCAGTATGATGGGATGGCTGCTACTTTTAAGGGTTTCGTTGAAGTCGAGGTGCTCGCGCCCTTCGAGGCTCAACTGGTGGTGAAAGACAAAACCGGCCGGACGCAGTTCGCGTTCGAGCTCGTGGGCCATGATTTCATTGGCTTTGCAATAGGCTAAAAGTAGTTCTTTGGTCATTGGTGATCGGTCGGAATGATTTAATTAATGGTGCTTGCGGACTCGGAGAGGAGGTCAGCGACGATGGCTTCGAACTCCTTTTTGAAGGCGGGATATTCCGCCGTGGCGGGCCCCTTAAAGCCCGTATGAATTTTGCGGACCTGGTCCTTGCGGTCAACAAAGATCAGGGTGGGGTAGGAGACGACTTGATTGAGCATGGGCAGGGCCTCACTGGCGGCTTGCTTATCGGAATAGCCCGCGTGGACCACTTCGTAGTCGATGTCAAACTTTTCCTTGAAGCGCTTGATGGTTTGGAAGGCCTTGGTTTGCTCTTTGTGCTTTTCGAAGGCCAGCGAAATGACGGCCAGGTCGGAATCGGGATTTTCCCGCAGGTATTGCTGGAGAAAAACCGTCTCGTCCCGGCAGTTGGGGCACCAGGTTCCCATGATTTGAATCAGCTTGACTTTATTTTGATATTCGGGGCTGTCCAGGCTGATGCTTTTCCCCTGAGGGTTGGGAAATTCGAAGGCAAAGCGGTTGTAGCCCTCCTTGAGAAAGGTGATTTGCATCGGATTTCGCAGGGTAAAACTTTCGTTGCGTTTGGCCTTCCAGGTAGTCCGAAAGTGGTTGCCCGAGCGAAAAGTACCGATGATCGAGCTGTCCGATAGGATCTTGCCGGTGAAGAGAAAAGCGTGGGCTCCGTCAAAGCAGGAGAGGTAAAATTTATTGTCCTGAACCGTCCCTTCCAAAAATCGGTAATCCCCCGTCTCGGTGACAAAAGTTCCCAACAGGCGGTTGCCCTGTTGGCTGAATTCACCGATGGCCTGGTAGGGGGCATCGGAATCGACTCCAAAAGTCGTTTCCCAGCGACCGCTCACGTTGATCTTGGGGGCTTTGCGGAGGGTAGTAAAGCGGTAATTTTTCCCCTGCCGAGCTGAAAAGGGAATGCGGTAGTTGCTTCCGCGGTTGGTAGCGACGAATTCTCCATTCATAACTCCTTGCTCAAAAACTCCCCGGATGTAGGATTCGTAGACCGGGAAATTGATCAGCAGGGTATCTTTACCCGTCGCCCGATCGCGTCCGATCGTCACGTCCTCCACCCGGATGCGTTCCTCGCCATTGAGAATTTCGATGTATACCTTGGTTTCATCCTTGTAGCGGACTTCAAAAACGAAGGGCAGGATACCTTCCGAGAGGTCTTCCACTTCCCGGGAGATCTTTTGGTCTTTGTCGCGCTTATCGTCATTGAGGGCTTCGGCAGCCAGTTGGCGGGGGACCAACTCTAGTTCCGCGCGCCAGGGGCCCGGGGCGATGCTGTCGTATTCATTGTCGACGACCAAGCAGCCCGATATACCGATTAACAATAGTAATCCAATGGCGCCAAAAAGGGATTTATTCATGGTTGTTGCGAGTGATTTACTGATTATCAGCGAATTATTGATTAGCCTCAAATTTAATGGTTTATTGTCCAATTCGGAAATGCTCCGGGCCTCAATTGGATTTTTCCCCCACGAAGGAATCCTCCTTGTATTTAAACAGGACGTTAAAAGTGGTGAGACTCCCGTAAATTCGCGTGATGTACTGCTGTAAATTGACTTTCTCCTCGTCCGAGAGGTTTTTGCTGGCGTTGATGCGCTGCTCCATGACCCGCAGCCGATCGCGGACCATGACGATCTTGTGGAAGAAGGTTTCGATGGGAATCTCCTTGCTTTTGATGGCCGCATCCGCACTTTGGATGATCAACTTGCCGTCCTGCCACCGGTCCCCGAGCGGAATCTCTTCCGTAATGTCGGACCAGGTACGCAATATGCGGATGAGTGATTTTTCGGCCTCGGAAAAGGAGACGCTCTCGCGGGGAGGAATGTGTTCGATGACCTCCAGGTTCTGATAATTTTTTCCAACTTCCTTGATGCCGTACTGCATAAAGCAAATTTCGTAAGCCACGGCACGCAGCCGGATGACTACCCCCGCACCGAAGGCGGGGTGTTTGACGCGGGAACCAATGCCCAGTAATGGTGTATCTGACATGTCTAATTCGTTGTGAGGAGGGATAGGATTGATTTATATTACGCCCCGAGGGGCTGCTTTGTTGCACCCACTGGCGAGCTTATTTGGCGGGGTGATAGGCCGTGTAGCTGGCCTTTTCCACCAGTTGTTCCGTTTTGCCACGGGCCGTTAAAAACCGGGTGGGCAAGCTTTCCTTGGAGCGGATTTTGGGTAAAAAAACCTCGAAATGCAAGTGTGGCCCACTCGACCAGCCCGTATTGCCACTCCGCCCGATCACTTGACCCGCCGCCACCCGATCACCGGGTTCCACCAAGCTGCCCCGCACCTGCAGGTGAATGTAGCTAGCCATACTGCCATCCTCGTGACAAATCGTAATGTAATTGGCCATGCCCATACAGCGGGACGTCGCACAACCACTGCGCGAATCCTCCTTCACCTCGATCACCACCCCCGCACGCGCCGCGTGAATGGGACTGCCCTCCGGGAGGTCAAAATCGAGGCTGTAGGAATCGTGGTGCGAAAAGCGGCCGTTGTAGCCTTGGCCCACCGCCACACGCGCCCCCGGTTGGAAGGGCAGCCAGTAGGCGTGCTCGTCATCGTGCCGGGCCGTAATGTCGCCCATGACGTAGTTGAACTGATAGCCATAGCGGCTGTCTTGGTAGGGGTCGATGGGGCTTAGAGTGAGTACGCGGTGCGCCTCACCGTCAGCGGGGATAATTGCGGTATGGGGCAGGGGCTGATCGACCTTGATGTTGGTCTTTACCTCCAGGTCGAGGATCAAGCTGATCGCGCAAAAACTATTGTTCTGCGCGTAGAGCTCCGTCGAACCATCGCGGAGGGGGACTTCGGTAAATTCCAGTTCCTCTTGCGCGGAAAGGGAAAAAGCTACTAGCACCGGGAGTAGGGCCAGCCAAAATTTTGCACCGTATTTCATACCTAGTGATTGTGAAAAATAGGCGCCGAAATTCCACGGAGGAATTTCGGCGATCCCTATTACAACTGTTCGAGCCCCCCAAATATTGGCTGGGGGTACTAATTTTGGCGTTTCCCCATGCCGGTAACTACTGGATCACCAGACGCTGTTGGAAACGCTCCGTACGAGTGAGGATGCTAATCTCGTAAGTTCCCCCGACGAGGTCACTCAAGTCCAAATCGGTACGGGACAACTTAGGGTCAACTTCTTGTTCGCGCACCAAACGACCTTGCAGGTCATAGACGCGCAGCGTAATATTTTCTCCTATCTCCGGCAGCTCAACCGTGAGCGGGCCGGTGCTTGGGTTGGGATATACTTTTAGGGGGCGACTGGCCACCTCCGGGGTTCCGGTCGTAATCGGATCGTTATCGATCACCAGGTCCCAGATGCCACGCCCGTAGGTCCCAAAGCGCGCCGTCTGGCTGGCTTCCAGGTACTCCACACTCCAGTAGGTTTGGGTGGGGGTACAGGTCGTCATCAAGGGATACCAGGTAGCGACCTCCTGATTGAACACGTAGGGGCCGGCTTCGGTAGCCGCAAAAATCATCGAGTCGTCCTCGTTGCCGTCCAGTTCGAAGACCATGGTATTGGGCAAGCCCTCGTCCAGGGCCGTAAAGGTAGAACCATTGTCGTAGGAGACGTAGACCCCGGGGTTGCTGTAGCCCGAACCCCCATAATACACCGTGTTGCGATCGACTTCGGAAGGGTGAATGGCCGCTCCGTAGAGGTAGTGGCTCTCCGCTAGGAAACTGACGTTTTGCTCCCAGGTGACTCCCGCGTCGGTCGAGTAGAAAAAGCGACCGTTGGTGGTCGAGACGTACCACAAGTCGGGATCCAGTGGCGAAAAGGCGATGTAGGAGATCGTACCACCGCCAGAAAAGCTCTGGAAGTCGTAGTCGATGGCTTCGGCGGAGATGTAGCCATTTTGGTGACTGAGGCGAATGAGGTAAGAACCCTGGCCGCCATTGGGATTGCCACCGGCGAGGTAGACCTCGT
The DNA here is from genome assembly GCA_937899855.1 of uncultured Saprospirales bacterium. Classification (GTDB taxonomy): domain Bacteria; phylum Bacteroidota; class Bacteroidia; order Chitinophagales; family Saprospiraceae; genus CALLVY01. The sequence goes on from CALCCH010000379.1 coordinate 10,670, forward strand.
TGCGTTCGGGGTAGGGGCCCGACACCAGGGGCGGAATCCACACCGTTTCATCATCCGAATCCAGCGAATAGCTGGCCGTGGAGTACCCATACTGCGGGTCGGGGTAATACGTGATCCAGCCACCGGGATATACGGTCCAGAGGCGTTGGCCATTTTCGGAAAAGGCCGTATGTCCGTAATCCCCGGAAATGACCTGCTCAAAATCGACGATCCCCTCCTCGCTGGTGGTCCGGGCCCGTTGGAAACCCTGATCTTGAGAGCCCGCGTAAATGGTGCGGTTGTCGAGCGGATCGGTAGCGACGTCGTAGTATTGGCTGACGTTGAGGCCCGACATGCCGATGTTGCTATTGGTAAAGGCCTCGTCGGTGGTAATGCTCAAGCCCCCGTGGTTACTGATGAGGATAAAGTCCAGTCCCGCATAGTCCACCACTTCGGAGAAGTACATGATGTCGGCGTGTAGCTTAAGCGGTACGTTGTCGTAGTACTCGGCCCAGCCGTTGATGCGGCTGAAGCTATTGCCACCATTGGGGCTGCGGTAGCATTCGACCTCTCCGTACAACAGGAGGTCGGGATTTTTTTCGGAAACGAAGAGGCTCACCGACCAGGGGCGAGTGGGGAGGGTACCCCGGGGGGTCCATTCCTGTCCCAGGTCATCGCTGACCCACAGTTGGAGGTTTTCGTCGTAAATGAAAAAGCGCAGGTCTTCGGAGTCGGGGAGCTGTACGGCTTGGAGGTTGGCGCGTTGGTCAGCGAGGGGGAGCGCTTTGAGGGCGCCCAGGGGAGAGAGGTTGCCATCCGCATCGATTTCAAACAAGCGGGCCGGGCTTTGATCCAGGGTCACCGCCATTACTCGGTCGGTGCCTTTGGCCCGGGTCATTTTCATTTCGTTGGTAAAATTGCTGTCGAACTGGTAGAGTTCCTCGTAGGTCTCTCCCAAGTCGAGCGAGCGGTAGAGTTTGACGTTTACCCAGTAGGAGGGTTTGGAGAGCAGGTAAATGACGGTCTGGCCGTTTTGATCTACGACCAAGCCGTCCTGCACTTCCGCCCAATTGTCGTTGGCGCGGACGCCGCTGGCTCGGGTCCAGGTCAGGCCCATGTCGTCGGAATAGTGGGGCCGGTCCCCGATGGCGGCCACGATCCGCGTTCCCGTCGGGCCTTCGATTAGTTCCAGGAGACCGTCGTTAAAACGCAGGTCCTGATTGATTACGTCCCATTGGGTGCCCTCCAGGTCGCCCCGCCACAGCGAGCCGCCGTCCGAGATGGTGTAGATGCTTTCGGTGGGGGCGTAAAAACGCGTAATCAGGACACTGCCCGCCTGGTTTCTGCTGCCGCGCTCGCGCCATTCTCCTTGAAAGCTATCTTCCGAGAAAGACTCCGTGCCGCAGTCGGAGCGGCCGCCCGAAAGCTTCCGTTGGCGACTTAATACCTGGTGTTGTTGAAACTGATTTTGGTATTCCAGGTTCCGCCAGCTCACGTCCGGGGCCGCGCGGTGCATGGCTTTGAACCAGGCTTCGCGTTTGACCTGGTTGTCGCCCTCTTCGGCATCGGTACGGACGATGGTCCCCTCGGTGGGGGCGGGCCGCAGTGGGGTTTCGGTGGGCACCGTGGGGAGCCCAGTGAAAAGGCCCCACGCCAGAGCAGCTCCGGTAAAGAGGAGGGCGGGAAAAATTAGTTTGGTCTTCATTGAGTTGGTGTTTTACGGTGGGGGCAAGCACCCGTCATTCCGTTGCGTAGTGATCGTCCCAGTTTTTGACTTTTGGATCCCCTAATTTACCAACACTTTTGGCCACAAGCATGGAAACGGTAGCATCACCTGTGACATTGACAACTGTCCGACACATATCGAGCGGACGGTCGACGGCGAAGATCAGGGCCAGTCCAAATTCGGGGACGCCGATGGCGCCGAGTACGATGACGAGCATGACCATTCCCGCTCCCGGTACGGCCGCCGAGCCGATAGAAGCCAGGGTGGCGGTGAGGACGATGGTGAGTTGGTCGTAGAGGGTCAAGTCGATGCCAAAGGCTTGGGCGATAAAGACGGCCGCCACGGCCTGGTAGAGGCTGGTACCATCCATATTGACGGTCGCACCCACCGGCAGGACGAAGCTGCTCACCTCGCGTTCTACCCCCAAGTGCTCTTCTACGCGCTCCATCGTGACGGGTAGGGTGGCGGCACTCGAGCTGGTGGAAAAGGCCAGGAGTTGGGCGGGGGAGATGCCGTTGAAAAAGGAGCGGTAGCTCCGCCCGGTAAAGCTGCGGACCAATAGGGGGTAAAAGCCAAAAATCATCAGCCCCAAACCGAATAAGACGCAGAGTGAGTACTGAATGAGGGCCCTAAAGATATCCCAGCTGGGCGCCTCGACGATCAGGGCGGCCAGGAGGGCGAATACTCCGTAGGGAGCCATCAGCATAATGAGGTCGATGAGTTTGAGGCTGACCTCGTAGAGGCAATCAAAAAACTCCATGAACGGCTGGGCTTTGACGGGAGGGATGAGAATCAGACCGATTCCAAAGAAAATCACGAAGAAAATGACCTGTAGCATATTGCCATTGGAGGAGGCCGCGGCAAAGATGTTGCTGGGTACCATATCGACCAGGGCTTGTAGGGGCCCCGCTTCCTTTTGCTTTTCGGCCGCCGTGATTTTGGACTGGGCGTTGTCGGTAAAACTGTCCACCAGCTCCTGACGCGTCTTCTCCGAGATGCCATTGCCCGGTTGGGCGACATTGACCACCACCAGGCCCAGGGTGACGGCGATGATGGTCGTACCCAGGTAGATGCCTACCGTTCGGCCCGCCATGCGGGAGAGTTTGGAGATGTCCTGGAGGTCCGATACCCCTTTGACCAAAGACGCGATGATCAGCGGTACGGCGATCAATTTGAGCAGATTGATGAAGATGGTGCCAAAGGGCTTGATCCAATCAATGGTAAACTGCTTGAGGTCAAGCTGGACGGCAGCCACCCCAAATAATACTCCGAGGAGCATGCCGAGCAGGATTTGCCAGTGCAGGGCGAGTTTTTTCATGTATACAGGTTTTGTTGAGTCGGATTTATCCCTCTAAAGAGCGTAAATACCGGCTTTCAATGGATTCCCAAAATAGGATTTTTTTGTCTTTCTGAGAACATCTACCACAATTCCCGGTGGTACAGCCGGAAAACGGTCACATTTTGCTAGGTTTCCGGGCGGACGTATGAGTCCCAAATGCTATGGAATAACTTTTGTCTTTAGGCTGGTATACTTTCGTCAAAGCCCAATGATACAGTCCATGAGAAAGCTCTTTTATCTAACAATTCCCCTGATTTTTGCCCATACCAATTTCCTAATGGCCCAATCTTCGGCTGTCACTAGCGGGAAAAAAAGGAATGCCGAGTCCCGCTTGCTCGATAGCTACTTTGGTCCCGTCGAGGTCCGCAATTTGGAGGCCCTCAATTCGCCCGAGTTGGAGATGTGTCCGGTACCCTACCGGGAGGGCCTCTTGTTTACCGCCACGTACGGTGCTACACCGGGTAAGGGCCCCGAAACGCGAGCGCCCAAACGCTACACGGATTTGTACTACGCACCGGAAACGGGGGAGGGGACCTACGGCGCTCCCGAGCGCCTGGAGGGAGCGGTCAACGGACCCCTTCACGATGGCATGGCTTGTATCAGTCGGGATGGTCGTACCATGTATTTTACCCGCAACAACAAAAATGGCCGGGCCGAAGATGGCATCGTCGATCTCAAGATCTGCCGGGCCGAATGGGATGGAAAGGCCTGGACCAAAGTAGTGGACCTGCCCTTCAACAGCAAGGCCTTTTCCAATTGTCATCCCTCGTTGAGTGCTGACAACCAAAGGCTCTATTTTGCCTCCAACCGCCCCGGAGGACAGGGCGGGATGGACTTGTACGTCTGCCAGTGGGAAAACGGCAAGTGGCAGGATCCCGTCAACCTCGGGCCGAGCATCAACACGGCGAAAAACGAAATTTTTCCCTACTCCGGGGCCGATGGCAATTTTTACTTTGCTTCCGATGGCCATCCCGGAATGGGGGGACTGGACCTCTTTCTGTCCTTGGGCCCCGAAATGGGCGATTGGGGGAAAGTGGAGAATCTGGGGGCCGCGTTTAATTCCCCTTCGGATGATTTTGGCCTGGTCTGTACGGCCGATGGTAGCGAGGGCTACTTCTCTTCCAGCCGCGCTGGAGGACAGGGCCGCGATGACATCTACCAATGGACCCTCCGTCCCAAGCTGGTGCTGGGCAATGTGCCAACCCATTCGCCCGGTAGTACAAATCCGGAGACAACGAGCGAAACCGTCAGCTTAGACCAACTCATGGCCACACGTGCGGCGGAGCTGGAGGTACGGGCCTACCCACGCGCCACGGCCCAGAATTCGAACAACGAGCCTTTTTTTGGGGAGCAGGACTGGGAAACGCTCGTCACCGCTCCGGGGCCAGTTCGCACCAATCATACGCCCGCTCCGGTTCCGGTTAGGCCCGAAACCACCAGTAGCTGGTCGAGCCGCGTGGAGCTCAAACGGGCGGGAGACAATACGCCCGAAACGGAGACTACCGAAGTCCTCCCCAGCCTCAACGATCTGATGGAACGGGTCCGTCGGGAATGGGAAAATTCGAGCTCAACACCACAAAATTCAACCACTGGCACGGTTTCGGTAAAGGATACCGAGCCAATGGCTTCCACCCCCAACCACCAGGCCCCCGCAAGAGGAACCCTGCCCACCGCGACAAGCCAGCCCACCCCACCAAAAATGGCGACCGGGCAGGGCTTTCGATTGGAAGACATTTACTTCGACTTTGACCAAGCGGAGCTCAAGCCCCAGTCCCGGGTAGAACTCGATAAGCTGGTCGGTTTGATGCAGCAATACCCAGAGATGAAAATCACGATTCTGTCCCATACCGACGCCCGGGGAGCGGCCACCTACAATTTTGACCTCTCGCAGCGACGGGCCGAAGCCGTGATTGCTTACCTGATCGCCCGGCGGATTGATCGCCAACGGCTGCGGGCCCGCGGCTACGGCGAATATCGCCCCGTAAACCATTGTGGGGAAGGGGTCGACTGTAACGATACCGAGCACGCCCGCAACCGCCGCACCGAATTTCAAGTGGACGAATTGGGCAGTACGATGATCTTGCCCCCGTCCGCCACCTCGCCGGAGGCCTCCTGGACCTGGCGCCACCACTGATCCAAAATATTAGCAGTATATATCCTTGAACATTATCCGAGAAAGCCGCAATTGCGGCTTTTCTTGTTGTTGGTCAGTTGGAATAAAGGTCGTACCTTCGCATCCGTAAAATCGCAGTGATGTCCGAAAAGTACAAATATGACCTTCGCGGAGTATCCGCCACCAAAGATGAAGTCCACGCCGCCATCAGCCGCTTAGACAAGGGTTTATACCCCATGGCTTGCTGTAAAATCTTACCCGATGCGGTGGGGAACGACCCTGCGTATTGCAATATCATGCACGCCGATACGGCGGGTACGAAGACCAGCTTGGCCTACCTGTACTGGCGCGAAACCGGCGACCTCTCGGTCTGGCGTGGGATTGCGCAGGATGCCCTGGTGATGAACCTGGACGACATGGCCTGTGTGGGCTGTGTGGATCAGATCGTGATCTCCTCCACCATCGGTCGCAATAAAAATTTGATCGACGGAGCGGTGATCAGCACCCTGATCAATGCCGCCTCCGACTTCGCCGAGCGGATGAAGGAGTGGGGGATTCACCTCCACCTGGCGGGTGGCGAGACTGCGGACGTTGGCGATGTGGTGCGAACGGTCGACGTTGGCTATACCGCCTTTGCCCGGATGCGTCGCGATCAGTTGGTGGTCAATGACATCCAGGCGGGAGATCTGATTGTAGGCTTTGCCTCGGATGGGCAGGCCACCTACGAAAGCGATTATAACGGCGGAATGGGAAGCAACGGCCTGACCTCCGCCCGACACGACGTCTTCAATTACGACTACGCCGACCAGTACCCCGAGACCTTTGATCCCGCCATGCCACCGGAGGTGACCTACGTGGGTTTGAAAAAGGTAACCGACCCCGTGGAGATCGGGAGCATCACCACCGACGTCGGTAAATTGGTGCTTTCGCCCACCCGGACCTACCTGCCCGTGGTCAAGCCACTGCTCGACGCCCACAGCCAAGACATACACGGCATGATTCACTGT
>CALCCH010000380.1 GCA_937899855.1 uncultured Saprospirales bacterium
TCTCTTCTCTAAGTTAGCTTACGCCGCTGCCCACTTTAGTGATTTTCAAATCGATCCGGCCAGTGTCATTCTGTCGATGAAGGGAAATCCCGTCGTCGGTTTGTTGGGGGCCTTGCTTTTTGGTGGACTCAAATACTGGGAAAAGCAGCAGGAGGTGCTGGCCAAGCCCAAGGAACAAACCATCCTCATTTATCCCCACGACCGCATCGGCGACATTACCATCCTCTGCGCGCTGACGGGCGTCATTGGCGCCAAAATATTCGCCATGGTGGAGGACATCGACCTCGTCGTATCGGGAGAGCTGAGTCTGAGTCAGTTTTTGTCTCAGTTCTTCTCGGGGAGTGGAATGGCCATCTACGGCGGTTTAATTCTACCCTTCATAATCGTGCCGTTTTACCTGCGTCGCCACAAAATCGATACCCTCCAATTGATGGATGCCGTAGCCCCCGCCCTTTTTATTGCCTACGGCATCGGCCGGATGGGCTGCCAACTCTCTGGTGATGGAGACTGGGGCATTCCCATCGAGCAATTTGCCGCCAACGGCGATTTGATTTATTCCTACACCAAGCCAAGTTGGCTCCCGGAGTGGTTCTGGGCACAGGACTACGCCCACAACGTCCTCAACGAAGGCATCCCCATCGAGGGCTGTGAATGGCGTTACTGTCGCAAGCTGGAGACACCGGTATTCCCCACCTCGGTGTACGAAATCATTATGTCCTTCGGGCTGGCGGGCTTGTTGTACTCGTTGCGCAGCCGCTTTTCGGTACCGGGGACGCTCTTTTTCTTCTACCTGGTCCTCAATGGACTCGAACGTTTCTGGATCGAGAAAATCCGCGTCAACGAACGCTACGATATTCTGGGCATGCAGAGTACACAGGCTGAGTTCATTGCCGTTATCCTGATGCTCATCGGAGCAGCGGGTTGGATTTACCTCAGTCGCCGTCACAAACAACAAGCTACCAGCAGCTAGGATTAGGGCCCGCGGTAGAGTTCGCGAAGTTGATCGTAGACTTGCTGTGCCGCTCGTTCCCAACTGAATTGTTCCCGCTGGCGACGTCCCCGAGCAATGAGGTCCCGTCGCAGTGACGCATCGCTACTCACCCGTTCCAATGCCCGAGCGATCTCCTGGGTATCCTCCGGATTTTCCACGTAGAGGGCGGCCTCTCCCGCAACCTCTGGCAAGGAAGAACGTCGTGTGGTGACGACGGGGACCTCCGCGTGTAGGGCTTCGAGTACGGGCAAGCCAAACCCTTCGTTAACGGAGAGGTAGTCGAATGCTAGACTGGCCCCCATCAGTCGGAAATGTTGCGTTTCGTCGAGGTAGCCCAGCAATTGGATGGCATCCCGGTGGCGGGCGTTCTCGTAGGCACTCCGAATCGTACCCGTCTGCCAGGCAAAGCGCCCCCCGATGAGCAACTGGTGGGAAGCTCCCGTCCGTTCCTTAAAATGGTCAAAGGCTTCGATGAGGCGATGGATGTTTTTGCGCGGGTGTACCGCTCCGACGTAAAAGAAATACGGTTTTCCCTTGGCGTACCGTTGCCGAACAGCTACTTGCTCCGCTGCCTCGATGACGCGAAAACCCTTGCGACTTCCATTGTGTACCACCGTAATTTTGTCGGGAGCAATCGCGTAACGGCGTACGATATCCGCTTTGGTAAAATGAGAAACCGTGAGTACCCGCTCGGCCCGCCGGAGAAAGCGGGGGACAAAATGGTGATAGTAGTGTCGGGACACCCAGGGCACCTGATCGGGAAAATGCTGATGGGCGATGTCGTGAATCAGCAAGCTGGTGGGTACCTGGGTTCGCAGCGAGCAGTAGCCATCGAGCGAAAAAAACAGATCGGGTTGTTCTCGCCGCAATAGCCGCGGGAGCGACCGCTCGAACCAGTAGTACCACAGTAAGGGGTGCCGAGCCTGCGGACCAATGACGATCGGTCGGACGTTGGGACCAAAGACAAAGGATTCGTCGTAAGGGCGATCGAAGATAAATAGGAATTCGTCTTTGGGATGATCGCGAACGATGCGTCGGAGTAATTCGTAGCTGACCCAGCCCACTCCTTCCAGTCCATCTTTGAGTAGGAACCGAGTATTGATCGCAATTTTCATATCTACCGTTTGCGGGAGACAAAGAAAACAAAAAAATAGCAGAGTTTAGCCCTTGCTAAAGATCGCGTGTCCGATTCCACACTGTAGGCAACGTTTTCGTTGGCAGTACTGCTTTTTCAGTTGCAGTAGGGCTTGTGATTGGTAGGCGGACTTGGGTTGCATGTCCAGCTGCTTCCAATGCTGAATGATGTGGTTGTGTTCCGCGGGCAACTCTTCGAGGAGTTGTAGGGCTTGATCCTTGTAGCGGGCTTCGTCTTGGGTATGGCCATAGTGAAAGATAAAGGGAGCGATGGTGTTGATGAGGAGCAGGTGAATGGTTTTTTTTCCCAGTTTTTTGGTGCGTTTCTGGGAAGGGCGATCGAATCGATAGTGCGTCTGCCAGTAAGCCGAGATGCGTCGATCAAAGAGGTTTTCAATCTCGACCACGCGCCGGGCTACCAGAACTTTGCTAAACAGATGGGTGGCTTGATGCAGCAGCATGGCAAATTGGGCAATGCGGAGGGTGGGAAAATTAGCGGGCCGCAGGCGGAGAAACTTCCAACTGGCTGGGGGGAGTGGTCGGAGTTGGTATTTGGCTCGTAAGTGCCGGTATTCTCTTTGCAATTTTTGGGGGTAATCGTCCTTGAAGTCCTTTTCCAGCAGACCCGCCTGTCCGAATAGTAGGGCTTCGATTTGACGGAGCTGGTCCTTGTGTTTGCCGATCAGGTTGAGGGGAAGGCTACGGGCCAGTTGCTCGAAGGGGTCGGCATTGACTTGGAGGCCGTAGGCTCGGGCCAGCAATTGGTAAAAGCTACTTTCCCAGTCATTTTGGGAGTGTAGTAGGCGTTCGCGAATCCGTGCGGTCTTGGCTTCCAATCGCTCCACCAATAAGCGGTCCAGCCACATCCAGCGCGTGAGTTCGGGGACTTGTGTGAATTGGGCTTGGCAGGGAATCCAGGTTTGTTGTTGCAGGAGTTTCTGGTAGCGTTGGGCAAGTCGTTTGGGGATCCGGCGTTGGAGCTCTAGGGTGGCGAGTCGTTCGCCATCGGGATGGTAGATCACTTCGTCTTCGACGAGGACGACGTGTAGGACAACGTTCGCATAGGCGGGATCGTGTTGGTGCTGGTGGGCGCGCCAGTCGGAGGCTTGCAGGTGGATTTCGACGTTGCCCGCCCAGAGGGTTCCGCCGATGCGGAGGCGGGCATCGAGGAAGTCGGGGCCGGCGTGGGTGTTGTGGAGGCCGGGTTGGATCACTTCGATGCGTTGTCCGGTGGTGGTCTGGAGGCGGCGGTGGTTAAAGTGCTGGATGCGCCAGAGGTACTGAAGAAAATCTTCTTTCATCGGTTGCGTTTTTTCCGTACATAGACGCTCCAGAGCTAAAAATTCCATAAATCATTTTTGGGGAATGGGAAAAAAAGGGTGCTAAGTGATTGATTATGAGGGAGAAAAAATTTTGAAAAAAAGTGGGGCGTACGAAAAAAGAATTTGGAA
>CALCCH010000381.1 GCA_937899855.1 uncultured Saprospirales bacterium
ACCACCTCGACGGCGCCAGCAACTGGAACGGCGTCTACCGGAAGGAGCTCTACGAAGACGATGGCCTGATCTACGACTTTACCATGGAGACCTTCGCCTTCAACGAAAGCCGCTACATCAACGCCCACCTCGACTACGCCGAACAGGTACAGCACCGCAGCTACTACAACCGCCTGTTTTCCCTCCCCGGCAACCGCCTTTCCATCTACCGGGAAAAAGTCGACGACGGCGTAATCCAACTGGCGCAGGGGCGGGCCAAAAAAATTACCATGAAGGTCTACGACGTGGCTGGCAATAGCTCCCAAACGGAATTTTGGGTACGCCGTGGCCCGGTGAAGGAAACCGTTACCACGCCTTACAATTACCTGCTGCCCTACGATGAGGAAAACCTCATCAAAACCGAGGACCTACGCTTGTACTTACCCAAGGGTACCCTCTACGAAAACCTCTATTTCCGCTACCACAGCTCCAAGGAAAAGTCGGAGGGCCTGTACTCCGCCGTACACCATCTCCACCAGGCTCAGGTCCCCATTCACCGCTACTTCGACTTGGCCATCCAACCCCACGACCTGCCCGACAGTCTGCGCAGCAAGGCTTACATCGCCTTTTGTGGCAAGGATGGGTCCATCCAAAATTGTGGTGGGGAGTGGGAAAATGGACGGCTCAAAACCCGGGTGCGTTCGCTGGGTAATTACTGTATCTTGGTCGACGAAAAAGCACCCCGAATTCAAGCCACGGCCTTCCAACGCAATATGAAGGGCTTCTCGCGGATGTCCTTCAAAGTGACCGACGACATCCCCACGGCGCGCAACGTCGAGGAATTTACTTTTCGGGCGACGGTAGACGGCCAGTGGATCTTGTTTAAACACGATGGCAAAAAGGATTTGCTGACCCACTACTTTGACGGACGGATTGGACCGGGGCAACACGAACTGCGTTTGGTCGTCCGCGACAGCCGGGGGAACGAGAAGATTTACCAACGCAACTTTGCCCGCTAGGGGGCTGCTCCGCGGTCTACCGGGGCTTTTGCCAGCGGAGGAGCGCTCTTTCCCACTGATGTTCGAAATGTTGCCGGTAGGCAGCCACCACGCTGGGTTCGTCCACGAGCCAGAGTAGGCTGGTCGTCGAAAAAATCCCGCGGTAGCCGTCGCTTTCGGCTGCGGTAAACCCCTGGATGCGCACCTGATCGAGGAAAACGAAGACGTCGGGGCGGAAGGGGCTACTGGAGAGAATGAGCTGGTCGTCGAGGATCAAAAAGCTACTGCCCAGGTGGGGGAGGGTGGCCAGTTGGTTACTCGGGGTCGCCTTGGCGATGCGGACAAATTCGGTAAAGGCCTTTTCATCCGCTACCGGGCTCAGGTCTTTCCCGCCCTCCGGGTAACTACTCGTCAAAAAGCGGACGTCCGCCTTGATGGAAGCCCGTTCGAGCACCGGTCGGAAAAAGCCAAAATGTTCGATGATTTCATCTTCCAAACTAGAGTGGAAATGACCATCCACCTCGTATTCGTAGCAATTGGCGATGGGGGATTGGACGTAGACCCGCTGCTCCGCCGCCCGGATGCGTTGGATCAGCTCGGCTTCGGCCTGGCTGGGCGAGTTGTGGTAAAAGGGAGCGAGGAAAAAGACCGGAAGACGCTGTTCGAGACGGAGGGAAGGGACCTCAAAGTCGCCGTACTGGTGTTTGAAGTCAAAGGCCTGTACATCGATCGCCAAGCGGCTCAGTTCTTCAAAAAAGCGGCGGGTATTTTGGAGCAGTTTCCAATCGTTTTCTTCCAGCAGCAAATGGCCTTCCCGAACGCCCGATCCCACGTGGAGGTCGGAGGAGCTGAACAGGACCGATCCCCCTCCGCGGAAGAGACAGAGCAGGGCGGTAACTTCCAGCGAGTAGGGCTGTTGGCCCGGCGCGAAGGGGTTGCCTTCGGTATGGCGGACGGCCAAGTGGGGGAAAATTTGTAGCCGGAGCCGTTCGGTGGGTCGTTTGTACTGATCCGCAAAGATATCGCGCGCTACTTGGTAGGGCGTCTTGGCGGTATCGAAAGCCGGTTGCTGATCGGCCAGGTCCACGATCCAGCGGGGGGGCGTGTTGGGGTAGCTGTCGATGGGACGGGTGATAATGCGGACCTCGACACCGCGCTTGGCTAGTTTTTGTAGGGCGCGGTGGAGGAAGGAATTGTTGTAGATGGGGGTACAGAGATAGAGCTCGGTGAGTTGGCCTTCCCGCTGTTGGAGGTAGGAAAGGAGGAAACGCAGCAAACCCGGATTACAGCCCTGTAGGTAGCAATCATCGCTCAGCGGGTAGCTCTGCGGACTATCAAAAACACATTGGTATTTGGACATAGCGGGACTCCTTTCCATTCATCAAGATAGTGCAATTACGATAGGTTTCCCAAATTGCTCGCCAAAATATCCCAGCACGCGACTAGGCCCGCACATTGGGCCGCAGTCGAAAGATGCCCCGGAAAAAAAGCAGCAGGGCGATGAGCCATACCGGATAGGGCAGCTCCTGCGGCAACCAGGGTAGGGCCAGCAGGACGGGGAGGAGGAGGGCCAGGTTGAAATAGAGCAGGCCCCTTTCCCAGTTTTTGGCCAACCGCCCACCCAGTACGGGAAGGAGGAGCAGCCAGAGGGGATTGGCCCAGAGCAGGTTGAGGTTGCGGTGACAAACTTCGTGGTCGGTAGCGAACCACATAAATACAAAGAGCAAACCCGCCAGCCCACTGGCGCCAAACCAGAAGTAGTCGAGCTTTTGCAAGCGGTGTGATCGTGGCAACACCAGGCCAGAGGCAATGGCAAAGAGGGCGAGCAGTCCAAATACCAGGAGGGGGTGCTGCCACCAGGGGGTGGCAATGGCCTCGCGTGGGAAGTCGAGTAGGATCTGCTCTTCGCTCCAGACTGGGCTTTGCAGGCTATCGCGGTCGACGGAGAGTTGGGCAAAATTCTGGGGGATGTAATCGGGTAGGAACATCTGTTGGCGAAAGCTGGCGATGCGGTCGGACTCCAAGCCGAGAATGAGGTCGATCCCAAAGTCGTCCCAGGCTCGGTGTTGGAGGTAGGGATCGAGTAGGTGGCGAAAACTCACTTGGGCGGGGGGGATGCTGCTCCAATTGATCCGGCCGGCGAGTACGGTATCGATCACGTCGACGACCCGGCTTGCACAATTGTCGTAGAAAAAGTCGTATTGGTATTCCCGGTTTTCGGGGCGGTAGTTATGGATTAGGAAATCGCTGATGGCTTGTTTTTCGGTGGGGTCGAGTTGGAGGCGGTGTTCCTGTACGGCCCGGCGGTAATAGCGGTACTCGCGCATGAAGCGGGACATCTTTTGAGCACCCAGCTGGTAGGGCAGTTGTCCGCGGATAAACTTGAGGTAAAAACCGGGCGTATCGAAATCAAAGATGCCATAGTTGTAGACCCGGTCGTCGGCGGTCAGGGGATCGTAGATGCGGATGGCGGTATGGCCAAAGGTGGAGTAGAGCGCTTGGCCGGGCGCGCAGGTGAGCACGCTGATTTGCGCCTGGGGCGAGAGGCGTTTTTGGGCTGCGCATAGCCCCGGCGTTAGGGACCAAAATAGCGGGAAAAGCAGACCGATTAGGGAGTAGCGCATAGGGTGGAATTTGTAGGTTAAAAGTAGCGGATTTTCGGAGTAAGCTTAATGTTAAAATTGAAAAATCTTGTTAATTTGGGAACTAATGGACCCTCACAACACGTTGTATTGTTTGAATGGACCTAAAATACCTAAAACCAAAAGGATGTTACCCGAAAACGACATTTTTCAAAACGGCCGTACCGTACAATCGCGGTACATCGGTGGTTCGTTGAAAAGGAACCGTCGCGTCGAATCCGGTGCTGCGTACATCGTAGGGTCGGAGGTCTTTTCGCACCTCAAGTAGCTCGCCTCACACCGGGGTTGTCGCTGACTTGGGTAGCGCACGACGGCCTCTATCTCTTTTACTAAGTACCAAGCACCAAGCAATATTGGGCTAGGACTATATTGTCGCTAGAAAAATAATATAACGCTAAGACTAATGAAGACGAACAAGCTTCTCTACTTTTTTCAATTGTACGAACATTTCTAAAGCAGGCTTGACCAAATACTGCTGTTGATCCCGGGATCCTCCCGGGGTTGAAATCGGAGCTCAGGTGCACATGAGTCTCCGATAACGGAATCGCTATGGCGCCACCTTCGGGTGGGCCCCCCTCTTTTGATTTCTTAACTCGCGCGTTGGGAGAACCACTCCCGCTATGTGCACCTAAATATAATTTGCTATGACTACCTTCCTGTATTTGCTGGAAAACTTCAATCTGATTGTTGAAGAACTCATCATCGGATAGTAAAAATTAAGGAGTGAAGAGAGCAGTTGGTAAAACACCAACTGCTCTTGATATTTTCTCCTTATCCCATTCCATCTTTAAGATTATTAATTTTTTTAATTAACCAGGCCTTTGCATAAATACTCTTGTCCGATCTGACTTGCTCATATATGTGATCAAGCGATCGCTCACTCAATTGGTATTGATCCTGCAATTTGGAAAGTTTCCTAGTATACCTTATCAAAGCTGTGATTGCGGATTTTTTCTGCTTTGAATAATACCTGCTTCTTTGAACAAATCTTTCGAAGGCGTTACCGTAATCAAATAAATAAGAGTAGTAGGAACGGTCCTCCAAAAAGACGTCAAAATACGCATGAAGTAATAAAACACGTCCTTGTAGGTCATAAGTACCATTTGAAAAAGAGTAATCAACTAAGTGATCAATGGCGGACTGGTAATTGCCTGAATGATAATAAGTGTTGGCCTGGGCCCAAGTTAGTCCATCTTTTTGATATTCCTCTGTGAGAGCAGTATGATAAGTGTAGGCAAAGTCTATTGCTTCTGCGTATCGCTGTAGTAGATTATTCAGCACAACGATATTGCTGAAAGTATAATCGGTCATTCTACCTTTACTTATTACTAATTCCCTGGCAAGTCCAACTTTATACAACTCTATAACTTCCTCATGCATCCCTTCGTGCCCCTTAAGCAACAATCTTGACGCTTTATTAATCAAGGCGTACAAAAAGTCCCGCTGATTTCTACGGGAAAGCTCCTCCATATGCCGCAAGGTCAGACCCTTGATCTCGTAGTAGCGCTCCAGTGCCAGGGGCTGCTCAATCGACAGGTGTTCCTCAAAAATCAACAAGGCCGGATCCCCCAAGCGATCCTTGATCCGCCGCAGGGCCGGTAGGTCCACTTCCACCTCCTGGGCGCCCCGCATGATCTTCCTCCGTTCTTCAAACTCAAAGGCTAGCCGGTACTTAAACAAGGCGTAAAAAGCGTCGAGGTAGTGATTGGCCCGGTGGAGAACCCGCTGCTCCGGCTGGTGCCGAACGGTGGTGTCGGGTTGGAAATAAAGACCTTCGTTGAGCAAACACAGCTGGAGCAAATCGGTCCAGGAGCGGGAGGGCTGCGCCTCCAGGTCGGCGATGGTACGCTGGCTGCTCTTTTCGAACCATTCGGTCTGGTGTCGTTCCAGATAAGCCTCCTGGAGCAGCAGTTGCTGCTGGAGGGTATTCTTTTGGAGCTGTTGCTGAATTAAAAATCGTTCGACCTGTTTGCCGAGTTCGCTCATCAGGTGCCGCATGGTCTTGGACTGGTAATTTTGACCGGGATAGAGGGTGAGGTAGAGGTGTTCTTGTTGGCAGCGAACCTGATCAAAGCCAGGGTAGTAGTGGAGCAGTAGGCGGTAGAAGGGGGGGAGCCGGGGATTGTTGTTGCACCAGGGCGAGTCCAACCATTTGGCGAAAAGCTTGCACTCCTTGGGGTCAAGGAGGGCGAGTAGTTTAGCTAGTTTAGTGTTACAAAAATCGGGCATTTAGGTTGTACACTGTATATTGTTGTAAAAAAATTAAATCATTGATAATTAGGGATTTATATTGGATTTGACTAGGGGAAGATAAGAAAAAATATTGGACAAGTCTAGTTTTTTGTCTGTGGATCGAATGGAGAAAGTGCCCTAAATTGGGAACCGAAAGCAGTACCATAGAAGACAACAAACTACGAGGACATCGCCAGGAAGAGCTTGCTGCTGTGATACGATAGGAGAAATCAACGCCAGCTCAATGAAATTTAGCTTCTTCAAATCCATTTTAGCGGTTATCCTCAACAAGAACAGCGAAGAAGCTTTCGACCAGGTCCTGACCCTGGAATTGTACCAAAAGCTGCTCATCGCCAGCCTCGTACGCCCCTTCTCCATCCGAGGGGAAGGGATTTGGAAAGAGGTGGCTCAGTTGCTGCCCAAGGTCGAGGCCGCCCTAGTCGCACAGATGGCTGTGTACTTCCGGGATCACTTTCCCTGGCCCTGGGTCATCCACCGGCTGCTGGTCAAATGGTCGGGCCTCCACCAGGGCGATGGCTGGGTAAAGCGGACGACCGAGCAGGTACTTCGCCAACCGGAAGACATCGTTCACCTGTTGGCCTGCTACCAAACCGAAAACGAAGGCCTACAACCGCTATCGAAGCAACTCCAAAAGGGAATTGCCGTCGCCTTCAAAAACTTGACATTGGAACAACTGGTTGGATTTCACCGCCACCGGTCGGTCAGTCTTCGTGATGCCCTCCTCCTGACGCATCCCAAAGCCCAAAACCCGCAACAAGAGCGGATCTTTCGGGCCATCCACGAAGGCCAATTGCCGCTCCCCCCCCGGTGGAAACGAGAATGGCGTACCACACGTCGTACGCCCGGCACCGCAGCACAGCATTGGAGCCGCTGGATTCGCCACGAGCAATTGCCCTACGCCGATTTGTTGCGTCACTTGCGGGCAATCATCAAAGCCGGGCCGTCGGATGAAACTATGGAAAGTATACAACAACAACTAACCGACGCCCGGGCGATCCACGCCGCTCACCGCCTCCCCTTCTTTTTTTTTTCCGAAAGGAAGAAAATCGAGAAGCTCGGCTCCCAAAGCGAAGCCCTTCGAATCAGCGAATGGCTCACCCTCGCTCAAGCACGCAGTGCCACCAACCTCCGGGGCTTTTCCGACGGCGACCGCTTACTCGTCGCCGTCGATCGCTCGCCCCACCTGTCCCGACCCGTTGGGAAAAAAAATCCCCTGCGTTATGCCGACATCGGTCGGCTGCTCGTGGAGGGTTTGCAAGATCGCGTGGCTCAGTTGCAAACGCGGACCTTGGGAGGAGGGACCGAGGGCACAACCATCGATGGGACTGCGGCCCCCAACCCCGCTACCCTGATCGATACCTTGATGGCCCAAAAACAGGTTTTTGACAAAGTCCTGATCTTCACCAGCGGCTTGGAATGGGGGGATGCGCGGGCCCAGCTAGCACTGGCGGACAGCTGGCGGAAGTACCGACAGCGCGTAGCACCCACCGCCCGGCTCTATCGTTTTAACCTGCTGGATTACGACCAGTATCCGGTGCGAATCTTAGCCGACGGGCGCGTGATGATCGCCGGATGGTCCGAGCGCATATTCCGAGTCTTGGCAGAGTTGGATACGCTCAGAGAAGCGGTGGAAAAGATTAAAGCTATAAAAATAAATTCGTGAAAATGATGGGGGTACCACCGTTAAATACCGGTTCGCCACCCAATAAACGGAGCGTTCACACAGTTAAAAAGTAGCTATGAATACTGTAGGCCAAAAGCGCCGCTGAAAAATCAGTTGCCCAAATAAGTGACACACCCTCTGCGTGAGGGATTATTGGCCGGGCTAGGACGCCCAGATTTTTCCCCTTTGCCTTTTGGTTTTATCCCACAACGCTCCCTCCATTCACGGAACAATTAGATGCGGGACCGTCGTCAGGTCCCAGTCGATGACCAAACCCTCGGCCAATTGCTGCGCTACGGTCTTGCCGTACAAGTGCTCGCAAAGGTAAAGCGCCGCTTCAAACGATTTGGCGCCGCCCGCCGAAGTGATGAACCGGCCATCGTGGACAAACAAAACCTCCCGGTGTACTTCCAGGTCGGGATAACGCTCTGCAAAGGCATCAATATCCGCCGGAAAGGTCGTCGACGCCACCCCCTCCAATAGGCCCGCTTCGGCCAATACAAAGGCGCCGTCACAATGGGAGGTCACGAAGGTGGCTTTCTCCCCCACTCTCCGCACAAAATCCAACATCACCTCATCCTCCAAATCCGTATCCAGATGGTGTTCGGCACTGGGTACGACCAGAATGTCGATCCGGGGTAGGGCATCCCGTAGGTAGTCGTAATCCGCCAGCAAGTAAAGGCCTTCGAAGCTGCGAATGGGCGCCCGGGTATTGGCCACGGTAAAGACGTTCATCGGGCGAATGCCCTCTCGAAAGAGGGTATGCTGAAAAATATCGTAAGGAGCCGTAAGCTCGGTATTGT
>CALCCH010000382.1 GCA_937899855.1 uncultured Saprospirales bacterium
GCTTGGGAGGAGCCAATGCGCTCCAGTATAAAAACGGAGGTAAAACCCACTAGCATCAGTAGCAGCACACCCCATACCATGGGTTCGCCCTCGTAGGCGGCGGGCAGTACGGTTTCTTCCAAAAAGGGCACTTCCAGGCCCTTGGAATTGGTCCGGTAGGAGATTACATTGCGCCAGGGCCAGATTTTGTTGAGCGAGCCGAGCATAAAGCCCGTGAGCAGGGCCAGCGTCGGCGTGCGGTAGTATTTAAAGGTCCACGACAATAGGCGGGCAAAGGAGACCAAGCCCACCAAACAGCCCGTCCCAAAAACGGCCAGGACGATCAAGCTGCGGGGCTCAAAGGTTTCCAGCGCCTCTCTGACCGTCGGTAGAATGTAGGTGTACATGCCCATCAGTAGGAGGATAAAGCTCCCCGAAATTCCGGGTAGCAGCAGTGCCGAAATGGCGATCATGCCGGAGAGGAAGACGAACCAAAGGGCTTCGTTGCCCTGGGCCGGACTCGCCACGGTAATGTAGAAAGCCAGTCCCGCCCCCAGTGCGATGGCCAGCAGCTCGGCCGGGCCCCAGCGCGGCACCTGCCGCCCGATGTAAATGGCCGAGCTGAGGATCAAACCAAAGAAAAAGGCCCAGAGCAGCTGCGGATAATTTTCCAACAACTGGGTTACCCCAAAGCCCCCCCCCACAATTCCCAGCGCCATCCCCAGCACCAAACTGACCAAAAACGAACCGTTGATTTGCCGCCACAAAGCCCGCCAACCCTCCCGGCGAAGGGTACCGATCAGCGAAAAATTAAAAGCCTGGATGGTATTCAGCAGTTTTTCGTAAATGCCCGTGATAAAGGCAATCGTACCTCCCGAAACGCCCGGTATGACCTCGGCAATTCCCATCGCCATGCCTTTCAGTGCGTTCTGCCAGAGCGGTGCTTCTTTTTTCATGGCGCAAAGGTAAGGAAGAATTTTGAGTTGTTTTCCAACTACTGGTGGGGTCGAACATTCTTTTTATCCTCCTCCCTCATAATGGGTCGCGTAGGCAGTGGCTCCCAGGAAGTCGGCTCCAAATCGAAAATCTCGGAGACCTTGGGCTGCCCCGCATCGACCCAACAGGTGTACCAAACGCTTCCCACCGCGTGGATCGCCCCCCGCATCCGCCGCTCCACCTGGTCGCCCAGCGCTCGGTGGTAAGCCTCGGCAAACTGGCGACACTCCATACGGACGGTCCGCCCGTTGCGTTCTTCGTAACAGAACTGCTGATCCTCCGGGAAGCTACGCCGCAGCCGTTGTTCGATCTGCAGTAAGCTGTCGACGTAGCCGTGACTCTCGAGTACGATGCCCCAGTAGTAATCCACCGGCTGGCTGATGTACTCCGCGCGTCCGACGAAATAGTCAAACTCCTCGTCGGCAAACAGCTCGGGAATACGGCTTTCCCAGAAAGCGTGAATCCCCAGCTGATTGGTGAGCTGGCCATTGTAGTTCTCCGTGGTGTGGAGGGGAACGTGCGCATCGCCGAGGTAATGGCCAATCTCCGCGGAGAGTTGGAGGATCCGGGGGCCGTTTTGCTGAAAAAAGGCCTCGGTCAGGCGGCGCTGCATCCGTACCAGGTGGTAGGGTAAAATGCCGTATTCGGAAAAGCGATCGACCGCCCAGATCTCCTGAATGGCGGGGGGCAGGCGCTCGCGTTCCAGGACCTTTCGCAGGCTGTCCGCGGCGATGCTCCAGTGTTCTTCGTAGTATTGGGAAATTACGTTGTGGTAGAAAAAACGGCCGTACCAATCGGCATCCAACAAGAGGGAGTCGCGTCCGAAAAGGGATCGGAGGGCCGGCCCCTTCCACACGATGGTTTCTTCCGTCTGACGGGGTTGCTGATAATCCACCAATTGCAGCGTATCTCCCGTCTCCGTCCGCACGTAAAACTCGGTGTACTTTTGCAGGGTTTTGGACCAGGTCCGCGGGACATTGTCAAAGGGGTACTGCCCCCAGTGATCGAGGTCGATGTAGTGCCGGACGGCCTCGTGTTTGGTGGCGTAACGGCGTTTGTCGGGATCGACCGAGTGCTCCGTCAGGTACTCGATGTGGTGTTTGTACATCGGGATCAGGTCGATGGGGAGGGTGAATACGGCCAAGCGGTTGATTCGGCGGTGCCCAAAAAAGCCCCAATCCTCTACCCAGGCGCTACTGCTCAGGAGCAGCAAAAAGGCCGCGGCCAGGAGAGAGGCGGAGGATAGGGGGAGCTGACGCATGATGGAAAGGATTTAGAAAAAGGCATCGTAAGACCAGAACAACTCGCCCATGACCCGGTGCTGGACCAGGAAGAAATCCTTCTCGTTGTAGTCGGCGTAGTAGCGGAAAACTTTGCGGGTGACGGGCTGTACCTCCCCTTCCTTATCGTAAACGGGGTCATCGTCGGGAAAGATGGGGATAAAGCGCACCTTTTTGACCGTACCGTCGGTTCGAGTCAGGGTGAGGGTACAGAAGGGAATTTGCTGGAGAATTTGCTCGCGCTCCGGGTTCTTGTTTTCGATGGCCTCCGCGATTCGGGATTCAAATTTCACCAAGAAAGCTTCCACTTGCCCCAATTTGACCTCGCGGTCGATCACCGGAGTGGTGGCGGCATTGGGTTTGACCTCGTAGCGATTCCGGCCCAGGCGATTGAGGGTAAAGGAGTGCTGGAGGTAATCGGGGTCGGGGTAGTCGATAGAAACCGATTGAATGTCTTCCAATTTGTCGCGGAAAACGCTCTTGTCGCGCCACTCCGCCCCCACCAGACCGTAGCGGTTTTGGAGGTTGCCCACAAAACGGGGGATGTGGGCCACCAGGGGTTCGTTGGAATTTTCCAGAATCATAAAGGTGCCCGCCTCATCGTGCGAAGAGCCCCCGACGTAGTAGCATTTGATTTTTTCGCCTTTTTTATCGTAAAGCTCGACCTTGGTTCCCACCGAAGAGAGGTTATCGACCATAAAGCTCTTGGCGGCCTCGGCGGGACGGTATTTGACCCGAACGTTTTCGATCACGTCGAGCAGGAGCTCCATGGCACTCGGCCGGGCCAGGTACTCGCCATTGAGCGTCCAATCGTTGCCATTGCCCCGTCTTTCGAGGGTAGTTTGGTTGCCCTTCCGATCGGCGAGAAAGATTTTGTGGACCTGCTTGACGTTTTCCACCGCAAACAGCAGCTCGAATTTGCCTTCGGCAACACTATTGCCCGTGGCCACACTCCCCGAGCGCAGGTACTGTACCGTCCCCAGCCCCAGAACGGCAAAAATTACCAGTAAGATCAAAGTACGTTTCATAATTTTTTTGATTGAGGATCAACGCGCGTATCGCCGGCGTCGCATCCAATTATACAATAAGCCAAACAACAACAAGAACAGAATGGGCAGTACAATATTTATCATTTGCCATTTGGTTTCCTCCGCTTTGGCCTTCACCGTATCCAAGAGTCGTAGCTTGACATCTTTTCCCCGCGCCTCAATGACCCCCTTCTCATCGATCAGATACTCCACGGCATTGATCAGAAAGTTGTTATTGGCCGTAAAAACACGGCGCTCGAAGGGATTGAACCCAACGGGTTGGTAACCATCGCCACTGGGATTGAGGAAGTTTTTAGCCACATCCCCATCCGCCACAACGATCATCTTGGTCGGAACGCTTCTTTCCCGATATTCCAATCCCAACTGCGTCAGCCCCTCACTGAAGGACTCGGACACCCGCCCCTTGTACAAGGACGGGAACTCCCCCTCCAACAACACCGCCAGATTCTGGCGCCCCTTGTTGAACTTAGAGGGATCGGGATCGTAGCGCAGGATTTCAAAATTGAGTCGAACCGGGGGCAATT
Source organism: uncultured Saprospirales bacterium (assembly GCA_937899855.1). Classification (GTDB taxonomy): domain Bacteria; phylum Bacteroidota; class Bacteroidia; order Chitinophagales; family Saprospiraceae; genus CALLVY01. Next base: position 3,829 of record CALCCH010000382.1, read on the forward strand.
GGAGTCGGCTGAGGTTGGAAGATTGCAACAAAACCGTTTTTTTGACGGGTGTGCTGGTGCGGATGGTATCGACCGAACTGGGAAAGTACAAATTGATCCGGTCGAGGCTCTTGACGATGGGGTGATTGCTGGTAGGAGCCACGAGGGGATGGTAGTACCAGGGGAAAAGGTCATACTGCTTGCCCGACCCCAGTTGTCCACTGACCAGCGGAATGCGCGTACACTCCAGGTCGAGTACCAAATTGGGTTGGATCCGGGCACCGTATTTAAACAGTTGGTCTTCGAGATTGAGGGGATATTCCACCGGGACGTATTCGTTGCGCACCCGCAAACTGTCCAAATTGACCGCCAAACGGTCGATCAACCACAGCACCTTCCCCCCATTCATCACGTACTGGTCGATTTTAAACTTGTCCTGTTCCGAAAACGCACCCCGGGGCCGTGCCACCACCAGTACCGCACAATCCTGACTGATTTGAACCACGCTGTCCAGATCGATAAAATCCGTATTGTAAAAGCCAAACAGCTCCTCCCGGAAGGCTTGTACCTGCGGTGGGGCCAGCTCGCCGTGCCCTTCCGTAAATAGGACGGTGGGCTTGGAAAAACTGAGAATTTTGGAAATGATATTGGTCAACTTATACTCCAACAAACCGATGGAATTGTTGAGCACCACCTGGCTGGGGACTCCGAGCATTTCGCTTTCCAACAGATTGACGGACCGCTCGCGACCCCGGTAAAAAACCTGCGCGTAGGGATAGATCACAATCTCCTTGTTCCCATCGGCAGACTTGACCCGCAAGTTGGTGGGTTCGATCCCCAGTTCGAGCAGGGCCAAGCGTCTTTCGTTCCGCTCCTCCACCGTACCTTCATTGGGGTCTTCGAAGGAAAACTCCACCAGGCCCGATTCCGACTGAAAATCAAGTAGCAACTGGCGTACGGCATTTTGGAGCCGTTTGACACCGGCGGGAAAATCACCGTCGAGCAGAACGTTGCCGTAGAGCACCTCATCCAGATCACGCAGCATTTTTTTGGTGGGCTCAGTTAGGGTATACCGCTTTTCCTCGGTAAGGTCGGAGATAAAGTAAAAGGGCTGGGCCAGGATGTTGAGAAAAATCAGGATGCCCAAAACGAGGAAGGCCTGGGTCAGGCTTTGCCAGCTAAAATTACCCTGCCACTTGCGGCGCTCCAGCGAAGTTTTGGTAAACACCAAAAAGATTGCGATGATGGAGAGGAAGTACACCAAGTCGCGACTGTCGAGCAGCCCACGGCTGATGGAATTGTAGTGGTAGTCGATCCCCAGCATCTGGATGACGTCGTCGACCTTGCCCACGAAGATGGGAAGGGAGCTGAGGAAGTAAAAGCCCAGGTGGACGAAAAAGCAAAGAAAGACCGCCAGGACGAAGGAGACGATTTGGTTATTGGTCAGGCTGGAGGCAAAGATACCGATGGCTACGTAGGCGGCCGCCAGCAGGGCCAGCCCGAGGTAAGAACCCAGGATGGCGCCGGAATCGAGATTGCCCGGGGGAGAGCCCAGTTGGTACACCGAGTAGTAGTACAAGATGGTGGGCAAAAGGGAAAACAGGACCAGGACCACGCAGGCCAGGTATTTGCCCAGGATGATGGCCCAATCGGACAAGGGGCGGGTGGCCAATAGCTCGATGGTTCCGCTTTGCTGCTCCTCGGCAAAGGAGCGCATGGTAATGGCGGGGATGAGAAACAAAAAGATAAAGGGAGCGATACTAAACAGCTGATCGAGCGTGGCGTAACTGTAGTTGAGGATGCTAAAATCGGGAAAAACCCACATGATCAGACCCATCATGATCAGGAAAACCCCGATAACGATGTAACCGATGAGCGAGCTAAAGATGGCGTTGATTTCTTTGAGAAAGATACTTAACATGTGCGTTTATTCCATTGGTACGGTACTAAGGACCGGGTTTTCAGTAGTATTTTCAGTAGTATGCTAAAGGGCTTTGCCAAAACAGCGGCTGGTGGCCACGTTTTCATATTGATCGTAATTGGGGATGGGCTGGTAATCGTTTTTGCGGTACAAGGCGATGGCCTCGGGATAGCGGACACCGGTTTCGAGCACGCAGCGCTCCCGCCCCAGCTCCCGGGCCCAATGCTCCAAACCCCGCAGCAATTCGGTGGCAATTCCCCGCCCCCGCGCCGCCGCCCGGACGTACATCCGTTTGACCTCCATGGCCCGTTCGCCGTGGGGCTTGATCGCTCCACAGGCCAAGGGTACCCCCGCCTCGTAGGCCACCAGCACGTGACGCAGGCTTTCGATACCATTGAACTGGAAGTAAAAGTCGTGGTCCGCACCATCCCGCTGGCACGTCAGCTCGTCGAGCTCGCTGACCAGGTGCTGAAAGTCAGTATTCTCCGCGTTGGTACGTACGATTTCAATCATCGGCTTCGGTTTTGATGTTTACGGGGTTGCGATCGACGTAGATGAGCAGACACTTAAACAGCTTTTCCTCCACCTCGTCCAAATTCATGGCATCCAGCGTCTGGACCAGCCGCTCGTCGTCACCAATCCAGCGGCGAAGGTTGTAAGGGTTGAAGTCGAGTACCTCGCCCGTCTCGAAGTGGAGGATTTTTTCGTACAGGATGGTCTCCTCCCGATCGACCCAGGCGCGGCGAAATACAAAATCCGTATTGGGGATGTAGACGGGCATCTCGACGCTGCGCATCTCCTCGTTTTCGTAGTTGAAATAACAGATCTTCCCCCGCAAGCGCAGCCCCGCAAAAACGGTCAGGCTGCGATTGACGCTGCCCCGGGGTAGCCGGACATAAGGTATCCCCCCCAAGCAGATGCCCCACAAGCTATCCAGCGCAACGGGCAGGGCACTCGAAGCTTGAATGTACTCCACTTGGGCCATAAAATTTTGGGGGTTGGAGTAGACGCTGGCCTGGACCTCCTCCCAGCTGGCATCGGGTTGGTTGCGTTGGAAAGATTCGAAAGAGTAGTAGATGCCGTCGGTAAACTTAAAGTTCTTTTGCAGCCGCAGGGAATCCTGAGCCCCCAGCCCCAGGCACAGGGCCTGGCACAGTAAGAGCAGGACGATATGTCGGTAGTCTAAGCCCATAGTTATTTGGTCAGCTCCTGGAATACATCTTCAACGCTGGATACTTCCTGGCGCATTTCCAACAAGACCCACTTGCGTTCCACCGCCGTACGGAATACCTCGGGCCGCAGGTCGCGCTTGGACGAGCCGGTCAGTTGCCAGCGTTGCTTGCCCAGGGACTTGACCCGTTTGACCCCCGCGATCGACCGCAGTTGGGCTTCCGCCACCGACTGCTGGAATTCGACGGTCACGACGCGCTCCCCCACCACTTTTTGCTGGAGGGTTTCGATCGAATCGTTGGCCACGATTTTTCCTTTGTTGATGATCACTACGCGACTGCAGAGGGCCTGGACCTCCTGCATGATGTGGGTGGAAAAGAGCACCGTTTTTTCCCGTCCGATTTCCGCAATCAGACGCCGGATTTCCGCGAGCTGGTTGGGGTCCAAGCCGGAGGTCGGCTCGTCGAGGATGAGTACTTCGGGGTCGTGGAGCATGGCCTGGGCCAGCCCAACCCGTTGGCGGTAGCCCTTCGAGAGGGAGCCGATCGGTTTGCGTTGCTCCCGGGTCAGCCCGGTCATTTCGATCATTTCGGCCACCCGGGCGCTGCGTTTGGGGAGGTGGTGCAGGCGTCCGATAAAATTGAGGTATTCGCGGACGTACATGTCTTTGTAGAGGGGATTGTGCTCCGGCAGGTAGCCGATCCTGCGGCGAACCTCCATGGGGTCTTTCTCGGTATCGAAGCCACACACCAGTGCTTTTCCCGCACTCTGGGGGATAAAACAGGTCAGGATCTTCATGGTCGTGGTCTTTCCCGCCCCGTTGGGGCCCAGAAAGCCGAGTACTTCCCCCTTACGCGCCTCAAAGGTCACCTCGTTTACGGCGCGTTGTGTTCCATAGATTTTGGTCAAGCCTTGGACTTGTACGGACATATTAGAATTCTTATCAGATAATAATGCAAAGCTACTAAATTTCACGCCGAGCCCCAAAAGCAAAACCCGCATTGTGGGCCAGGCGGCCACGACGTGGGAAGATTCGTGCGCAGCTACTCGAACAAAGCGGGCATTCAGCTATTCTAAACGCGCACTCGTACAATTGGTCATAAAAATCATATTTTTATGTTAAAATTGTCCCGGGGCCAACAATGCCCAACTGCGGCAACAACTCCGGGCTTGCTTTTACAGTTTAGAAGCCACGATACCATTATTCATCACAACGGCGAAAACCCGCTTATCATGCGTACCCTAGTCCTTATTTTTTCCCTGGCCAGCGCCATTTTCTGCTCCGCCTGTAACAATACCGGCGACGCCTCCCAATCCACCACCACGCCCCCGGCGGCGACCGAATCCCCCGCCACGGCGACTTCCACTGTCCCCAACACGCCTCCCCTAGCAGAAGGAGAGGTGCCCAAGTTTAACAAACCAGCGAGCAAAATTGCTCAACACGCCGACCCCGAGCGCTACGAAGCCCAGCAAAAAGCCGCCGCCGAGTCGGAACAAAAGATCAAACAAATCCTCAAGAATCGGGGGGGGGGCGCGGCGAGGGGGGGGGGGCGGGGGGGGGGGGGGGGGGGGGGGGGGGCGCGAGGGGGGGGGGGGGGGGGGGGGGGGGGGGGGGGGGGGGGGGGGGGGGGGGG
>CALCCH010000383.1 GCA_937899855.1 uncultured Saprospirales bacterium
CCGTGAGGCTTTCGACCCAGTCGCCGGCATTCATGTACGTCACCCTGCCTTCGGACCGGTCTACCGCTTTGATACCCGCTTGGTGGATGTGGCCGCAGATGACGTAGTCATATCCATTTTTTAGCGCCAAGCCAATGGCGACCTCTTCAAACTCCCGGATGTACTGGACCGCGCGTTGGACGTTGTTTTTTACCTTTGCCGCCATCGACATGCGGGGCTGTCCCAAGCGGCGGCGCAACTGGTTGATGAGTCGATTGAGGCGGATCAAGCACTGGTAGCCCCGCGTTCCGAATTGGGCCAGCCAAGGAGAAATTTTCGTAGAAGCATCAAAAACATCGCCGTGAAAAATCCAGTAGGATTTTCCATTGAGCCGCAGCAGGAGTTTGTTGCGGAGCTTGATGTTGTGGGTCGAAAAATTGGAAAAGCGGCGGAGGGCATCCTCATGATTGCCGATGACGTAGTACACCTTGGTGCCCCGGGTGGCCATGCGCAGGACTTCGTTGATGACTTCCAGGTGTTCGGCGGAGAAGTGCTTGCGCTTAAACTGGCTGGCGTCGATGAAATCGCCGTTGATGATGAGGGTCCGAGGTTGGATGCTGCGGAGGTACTGGGTCAATTCCTTGGCGTGACAACCGTAAGTCCCCAGATGGACATCCGAGATGATGGCGATTTCCAGTGCTCTTTTCATAATCGGTATGGGTCTACGTGTGGTGGGTAATTGGTGATGGTCACAAATTGCACCTTTCCTGTTAAGCGACGGTTAAATACTTATTAGAGCTTGATTAAATCTTGGGCCTGTCTCCTCATTCTTTGCCAAAGCCCGATCCCGGTATGGCCACCAATGGATCGTAAAAAATAGTGGCTGTACGGAGGGCGCCGTACAGCCAGAGAGAGGTGAGTCCAGAGAATGAAAAGAAGGGAATTATGAAATAACTTCTTGGTTCGAATAAGCGGTAGAGAAAGAATAGGAGCCACTCCTTTTAAGCAGCTCCCCAATCCTCAAACTTATGCAAGTGCTAAGCCTGATCCCCGGAGGAACCGGGCTTAACCCCCTTTTCTCATTCTGCATCCACAATATTTCGTTAACTATTGCCTCACAAAGATAGTAGCGGCACCACGCCCAAACCATTTTTGCGGTTTACCAAACCTTTAACTTTGTATAAAACCAATATTAAGCACCGGAGCGTCAGCAGTGCAAAGACAGCAGTAGCCGACCAGTCAAGCAACTGATTGACAATGAATTAGACCGTAAAAATGAATGGTAATACCAAAGCATACTCCGCCGCGGAGCGCTGCGAAGGGGAAGGTTTTTAAAACGGGGCCAAACTAAACCGGAAAAAATTCGTAGCGGTAGCGAAAGACCTGGATGCCCTGTGGGGTGCGCGTCTCGCGCTCGGCTAGCAGGCCCGTTTCATCGTAAGACAGTGCCGTTTCCTGGAGCATCGCCCCGCCCGGATAAGTCCGCTGACTGCTGCTCACCCGATCCTGATCGTCAAACTCCCACCGATCCACAATTGCCCAGCCTTGGTGATGGTCCTCGGCTTGGTGCTCTACGGTATTGCCCCGTTCGTCGTAGGCAAATAGATCAAGACGCAAAATATCTCCCGCCTCGTCTTCAATAGTTCGCTTGCGCACCAAGCCCTTCTCGTCGCGCTCGTAAGCCACGATCTCGACCAGCGCATCCTCCTCCTCTCCCTGCTGGACGGTACGCCGCTTGAGCAACATCCCGTGATCGTCAAACGCTTGCTCCCGCCGGACCTCCTCTTGCTCCTCCTCTACCGCAATCCGCTCCTCCAGCACCCGCCCTTCCGAATCGTAGCGGCGGTACTCCACCCCTTCCACCGTTCCTTCCTCGTCGACGATGGTAATCGTTTCTCCCCGCTCGGCCTCATCGTAGGCATAACGGTGCTGCGATTCCGACCCGTCGCGGTAAACCACGCGCTTGAGGGCGATCTTACCCGCAGCGGTGTATTCAAAAAGCATCTCCTGATCGGGCTGTTCGGCATCCGAAGCGTACTCGCGAATGGCCGCCAGGCGGTTGTCCGCATCAAAGGTTCGCTCCAGGCGCGATTCCAAATCGCCGGTGGGGTAGTACTGTTCTTCGAGAAGGACGTTTTCGCGTTCGTCGCGTTCTTCCAATCGTTGTAGGGTCTCCTCCCGATCGGGTAGTTGCAGGTAAGTCGAAATCTGCTTGATCTTTTTCATAGGCACGATAAAGACGGTGGCGTGGGCTAGAAGGACAGGCTCATCCCCAAACTCGGCAAAACCGGCAATTGATCAACGCGATCGTACTCGACGCGATCGAAGAAGAAAATGTTGCGCCGATCGTAGAGGTTGGTGACACTCGCGATGACTTCCAACTTGGTGTATTTGGTAAAGGTAAAGGTCCGCTTGACCGAGGCGTCCAGGCGGTGGTAATAGGGCAGTCGTCCCGCATTGCGTCGTTCGTCGTAGATGATGCCCACATCCTCGGGATTGTCCGTGAGGAATTCGGTATCCAGACCTTCGTTGAAGTTGTTGAAATTGTAGAAGCCCTGAGTGAGGGTAAAGGGAAAACCGGATCCCAGGTTCCAACGGGCGCTAAACTCCCATTCGCGATCGTCGCCCAGGGTGTAGGTGGCCAAAAGATTGACGTTGTGGCGACGGTCGAAGATGGTGGGATAGACTTGTTCGCCATCGTCGCGACGAACGTAGCCCAGCGAGTAGGTACCCCAGAAGTAGAAGGAGGGACTGTTGTACTTGATGAGAAAATCGATGCCGTAGGCTTCCCCGGTTTCGGTGGCGTAGTCGGGGTCGGTGGGCTCGGTCTTGTTCCGATTGATGTTGATGAGTTGGGAAAATTCCTTGAGGTAGGGCTCGACGTTGACCGAGAGGCGTTCGCTCACGTCGACCTCCACGCCCGCCACGGCGTGCCAGGAGCGTTGCAATTTGTTGTCGGCCAGTTCGTCCGTATTGAGTTGGAAGATTTGCTCATCCGGCCCGGCGAGGAAGCCGACGAAGAGGTTGGTGATATCGCGTTCGTTAACCGAGCTGATCAGGTTTTGGGTGTACAGTCCCCCCGCAAACTTAAAGCGGATGTTGTCCGAAATGTTGTACTTCAGTCCCATACGGGGTTCCAAAGACAACTCGGGCAAGGAGGCGTAGTACATCAGACGCGCGCCGGGCTCGATGATGAGCCGACCGAATTTGTGCTGGTAATTGACGAAGGCAGAAATCTCCGTGTTGAAGGAAGTCTGCTCGATCGTATTGTCAAAAATATTTTGGAAGCGGAAATCAGTATTGATGGCGTTGACCTGGAAACCGTACTTCACCTCGCTATTGCGCCCGAAATAGGTAAAATCCAAACTCGCCAAAAAGTCGCTAATCGAGCTCGATCGGGGCCGGTTGTCCGATTCGATCAGATCCACTTGGTAGTTGGAGAAGGAGAGGTTACCCCCCACGATCATCGCCGAGCTGGCGGGTACCAGGGTAAAGTTGATGCCTCCCCCGGCCGTCGACCAGCCGATATCGGCCACATTGGTAAAGTTAGCCTGGTCCTCAAAGTTGAAACCAAAGGCATTGAGTTTGGTCCCGTTGCCCGTAACGAGGGAGAATTTGCCGTACAGGTCGGTAAAGTTGTAGGGCAGCCCCAGAGAATCGGGCAAATTGGAATAGAGTGCGGTCGAAGTTTGATCGATGTAGGCCCGCTTTCCGGTGAGGAGGAAGGAGGCGCTGGTGCCCGTGTCTTCCTTCAGCTTGATGATGGGCCCTTCGATCAGGGCCTTGGCTAGAAAGGGACTGGCCGAGACCTTACCCGCAAAGCGCTTTTTATTGCCCTCGCGCGTTTTGATATCGACCACCGCAGAAATCCGACCACCGTGTTCGGAATTGAACCCACCGGTGAGTACCTCTACGCTCCGCACCGCTTCGGTCTCAAATACCGAAAACAAACCAATCGAGTGAAAGGCATTGTAAATGGTGGTTCCGTCAAGTAATATTTTATTTTGGATGGGCGAGCCTCCGCGGATGTAAATTTGTCCTCCCTGATCCCCAGTGGAGATAACCCCCGGGATCACGGAGAGGAATTGCGCGATGTCGGGTTCCCCACCGGTAGCGGGCAAGGCCCGAATTTGCTTGGGCGTCAGGGTAACCGAGGAGATGTTGACCTCATTTTGGGCCTTGGCCTTTTCCGCCGATACATTTACCGTCACCAAGTCAATTCCCCCTTCCGACATCACCAGCCGCTCGTTGACGATTTTACCCGCTCCTACCGTGATGTCTACCGATACACTATCGTACCCGATGTAGGTGGCTACTAGGCGGTAATCCCCTACCGGAACGTTACCAATACTGAAGAAACCGTCGAGATCGGAGGTCGCTCCGATGCTGGTCCCACTCAGCTGAACGGTGGCAAAGGAAATCGGCTCCCCACTGTCCCTATCAAAAATACTACCTCTAACCGTTCCCGATTGTGCCATTATCATTCCCGTTCCCAAAAATAGGAAGAGGAGAATTCCGACCGTTTGCTTCATTATCGATGTTTTATTTTCGTTCGAGCAGAAAGTGCAAATATACACTCCTTGCCCACAACTCTACCGCTAATTTTTGTCAATCCTCGACTATTTCGACGAATTGACGTCTGCCGTAGGTCGTTTTACAATTTTCCAACGGTAAGCAAAGCTCAGGTGAAATTGTAGCCTCCCCGTGGTATTGACCGGGTGCGTCCGATAATTCCCACCGGGATCTTCTAACAAATTGCGCCACCAATACGTACCCGTCAGGTGCAAGTCCCAGGGGCCCCGGTGATAGCCCAGCCCAAAGGTAGCAAAGGCCGATCGGGCCACGATCCAATCGTCGAGCAACTGGTCCAAATCGGGTTCCGTGGGACCATCCAAGCGGCCCCGCTGCTGGCGAATGGCCAGCCCTCCCCCCAAGCGGCTACTCCACTGGTAGTGCCAGCGCCAGTCGAAATCGAGGGGAAGCTGGTACTGGTGAACCAGGAAGGTGTTCGAGCGCAAGCCGGAGACGGGAGAACGGTAAAATTCCTCCAAACTACCCCGTTCGTAGCGCCGCGGACTAAAGCGCAAGCCCAAGCGGGCCCGCCACCGGAGCGTAAACTGGTACGCGAGGTCCAATTCCGCCAGCCAGGCCCGCCGCCCGCGAAACGAAAACTGGTCCGCCAAATCGTAGCGATCACTACCCGCCGACCGCAATGCTTCGGGCTGTAACAAGCCCAAGCCGATTCCAATACTCCAGGGCGTATAAAGCCGTCCCCGACGCTTGTCTTTTTCCACAATCGGTACCGTCGAAGGCTGGGGAGGCGGAGGTAGGGTGGAAACAAGGGTGGATAAAAGCTCCAACGAGGCCTTCGACCACTCCACATCAATTGAATCAACAATACTGGTCTTTGAATCCGCCCCTCCCAGGATAGGCTCGGGTTCGGACGTTTCTCGACTACCCGCCGCCAGTGGAGGCTGGACTTCGGTGGCAACTGGCGACAGCGGAGATGCCATTCCCAAAGTGGGCGGTACCCCACCTCTGGCGGATCCCTCCGGCCCCGTTTCCAGCACTTCCTCCGGGGAGTTCGGAGCGGTAGAGATCGGCACAGCTTGTCTTTCCTCCAGCAGGTATTTGCTCGCCTGAGCCTCGGTGACCGGCGCTGCTACCCCTTCCGCCCCGACCAGCCCCTCCGAAGGGGACCCGGACGCAGGGGATGCCTGGCCCCACCACCATCCCAGTGCCAGCACCAGCAATACCCCCAGGGCTAGCGTAGCCAGGACCGTCCCACTCGTCCAAACCCCTCCCCACTTGGTATTGAGGCCCACCTTTGGTGCTACGGAGTCCGCCGCTTCCCTGGCCACCTCCAACTGCAGCAATTGCTCCATGGCCTCCCACCGTCGGGGGTCAGACGCAAACTCGTAGTCATTTACCCGTTGCTGGAGCCCTCGCTCCACTCGATCTGGTGTGTTCTTTTTCATCATTGGGTATTTTTCCGGAGGATGATGGCTTCCAATAATTTACGTCCGTTGGCCAGGTGCCACTTGGAGGTACTGACGCTGATCTGAAGCTGCTCGGCAATTTCGCGGTGTTTGAACCCGTCGAGTACGTACATGCTAAATACGGTCCGGGTAGCCGTCGGTAATTGTTGGAGGTAGCTAAAAACGACCTCCATCTCTTGTTGGAGGAGTACCTCGTTTTGGACGGGTTGGTCCGCCTCGCTTTCAAAATCCATTTTTTGTTGATAACGGCTTTGCGACTTGGCCTGCCGGATGGCCGTCCGCAGTACAATGGTGGCAATCCAGGCGCCCAGACTCCCCCGGTCCTCGTAGGTTTTTAGGCTTTTAAAGACCTGTAAAAAAGCTTGGTTGAGCACGCCAATGGCCTCGGCGTAGTCCCGGGTGTAACGCATGGCGATCCCCAAGGTTTTGCCGGCGTACCTTTCGTAGAGGTACTTCTGAGCCAGGCGGTCCTGCTCCAAACAACCCCGGATGAGTTCCACATCCCTGCTGCCGGGATGGTAGTTTAGGGCCGGGGAAATCTCCCGAGCTCGTGGCGCTTGGTGCGGGTGTACTGTCGACCATTTTACCGGTAGAATGTCCATTCAGCAAAACGTTTTGGTTGGTCCGTCCTCGGGGAGCGTAGCCCCGGGTTTATTGCGAGATTCGGTAATTTAATTGCAATTGAAAGCTGGGGATCCGAAAATGGGCTTGTACCGTTTTGACAAACTGTCGGCCAAGCTGTACCGGACGAAAGTAGGCACTGAGTAAAAAGCCGTAACTGGCCCGGATGGACCAACGGTCGAGACGGCGAAAGCTTTGGAAACCGTATTCCAGCCCCAACTCGGCGTAGGCCTGGTGGGGATGGTGGGCCCGGACCAGGGCTTCGAAAAAACGGCTTTGGTCGTCGTAAATATCGATCCCGTTGCGGTAGGTGCTGGACTGGTGGAGGGTGGTCCGCCAGGTCAGGGCTCCAAAAAGCGCAATGTCGTGGCCCAGGGTGTAATTGACACTGAGGGGGATTTCCATTTGCCGTAGCCGGATTTGACTTTGTTCGTCAAATTGGAAGCGGGTACGGCGGTAGCGGGCATCCAGCCGCAGCATCCAGCGGGGGTGGAGGCGAAAGCCCAGGTAAAGACCAGGCAAGGGGCCGGTGTTGACGCGGTAGGCATTCTGGGGGACAAAGGTACTGCCCTCCAGGCGAAAGCCCCGGCCGTTGATTTCCTGATAGTACCAGCCAACCGACAAGCCGTAATCCAGCTTTTGAGCGCGGAGCGCTTCGCTCGTCGTACCCAGCCAGCCAAGGGTTAGCAGCCCCAGTAGGGCCATTTCTCGAATCGTTTTCATTGATTTCTTTTACATGGTATCACTCGGAAAAACTCAGTCCAACAAACGCTGGATGCGGAACTCCCGGAGCGCGATGCTGGGCTCCGGCGTATCGCTGCCGCCATCATCGCTAAACAATGTACGGATCGGAATGCCCAGGTCATCCTGCAATAGGACAAAGGCCTCATCGACAAAAAAGAGCAGTTCGGAGCCTCGCTTGCGAATGGTCATTTTGTGCCGCCAGGCTTCGTTGGTCTTCAAGAAAAACCGCTTGAGCGTTCCTCCGTGGCTCCCGTAAGCGGCCAGCTCCAAATTGGATACACGACGGCCGGTGGAGGGGTTGACCCAATTGTTGGCCCGCAGCGTAAAGCCATCCGTTTCCGAGCCCAGATTCAGATAATGCCCCCCACCATCTTCCCCCGTGTTCGACAGGACGAATTCCAGCTCAAAGTCATCTTCCACGGCCAGCAGGGTATCCAATCGGATCGGAATGCGACCGCGGAGCGCATCCTGAAACAACAGCAACAACTCTCGATCGTGGGCATCGACGTAATCGCGGGACGCCAATAGATCGACCGGGAAGGACAAGGTGGGTTCAAACAATTCTCGCTGGTAGTAAGCCCGTCGACGGCCGGTGTAGTTAAAAAGGGAATTGCCGTAGGTCACCAAGGTTCGGGGCTCCTGCCCCTCGAGATCGGCCGGCTTATCTCCCGGAACGCGACCCAGCAAGCAACGCCCCAGTTGTCGAAAAACCAGCAACTCCCGTTGGTTGTCAGCCAGATCATTCCACCCCAAAGCGTCCAGTACGATCGTCCGATGCCCCTGGCTCCAACAATCATCAACTCCCTTGGGTGTCTCGGGATCCCGATCGTACAGAACGATCCGTACGCCCTCGTCCACCAAGTCCAGCGGCTGATCCCCAAATTCATGGGATACGCGTTCAAATTCGGCGACGTATTTTTCCAACCGGGGGTCCACCTCCCCCACCACGAATTCGGGTTCGGAAGGACGACAGGCGTACAGCAATACCATTAGACCAGCATAAAAAACGAGGAAGGAGTAGCTTCGCATAGGCACATTTTTACGGCTCCACAGGGGGCCTTTACTTCTATAATGCCTTCTGGGTTTTAAAAAGGTTGGTGAAGGGCGCTCTTTTTTTAAAATTCTAAATTTCCCAGGCCTTCGCGGATGATCTGTGGCTCCCCGCCCGTGCAGTCTACTACCGTGGAGGGAACGTTGTAGCCCGTCCCCCCATCGATCACGGCATCCACTAATTTTTGAAAATCTTCGTGGATTTCGGTGGGGTCGGTAAAGTACTCGGTGATTTCGTCGTCCGATTTGAGGGAGATGGACAGGATGGGGCGGCCCAATTCGGCGATGATGGCCTGGGCGATGGCGTTATCGGGAATGCGGACGCCGATGGTTTTGCGGCGATTGCGCAACAGCTTGGGCAAGCTGTTGTTGCCCCGGAGAATAAAGGTAAAGGGACCGGGGAGGTTGCGTTTGAGCAATCGAAAGACCGTATTATCGATCTGGTGGGTATAGTTGGCCAGTTGTTGGATGTCGCGGCAAATAAAGGTAAGATTGGCGCGTCCCGGTTTGAAGCCCCGTAGGCGGCAGATGCGGTCTACGGCTTTGGGGTGCTGGATGTCGCAGCCCAGGCCGTAAACCGTATCGGTAGGATAGATGATGACTCCACCTTCCTGGAGTAGCTTCACAACCTGGGTGATGCGCCGCCCCTGGGGGTGCTCCGGGTGGATGGAGATCAGCATAGGTCAGGTATTTGACCCGCTAGTTGTCCCCAAAGTCGTCAAACATGTTGTCGTCGTCAAACATATTGGCGAGCAAGTCGCGGAAGTTAAAAGTGGACTCGACAAAGTCTTTGTTGAGTACCTCAAATTCGGCCAGCCCGTGGAGAACGAGTTCCATATAGATGTATTCCGAACCCGCCGGCACCTGGGCCTGGTCGACCAATTTACGCAATCCGGCGACCTTATCCAAAGCATCGTGGTAATCGCTTTCGCTGGCATCGTTGAGCAAGTTGATGACGTTGCCCCCCGAAAACCAGGCCCGCAGGGTCCCGTAGGGATCGCGCTCTTTGCCCTTTTGGAGTTTGTCGGGGTCGGGAAAATGGTCGAGGAACAGCTTTTTGATCGCCGCACCCAGTAGGGCCAGGGCCACGTTGTAGGGGCCCTCCTGCTCTCCTTCGTACACCAATTCCACCTTGCCGGTGATGGCGGGTACGACGCCCCAGAAGTCGGTGATTCGCACCGTGGTTCGCTCCTGGCGATTGAGCAGCATCCGGCGCTCCGCCGTACTCACCAGGTTTTCGTAACCCGCGATGCTCAAACGCGCCGACACCCCGCTCTTGGCGTCGATGTATTCGCTGTCGCGGGCCTGAAAGGTAATCTGCTCCAGCAATTCTTTCAACAAATCGGGAATGACCACCCGCTGTTCCTGTTGGTCGGCCAAATGGGCCTCCTGCGCCGTAATCGTCCGGGCGATTTCGATCGTACGGGGATAGTGGGTCAGGATTTGGCTTTCGATCCGGTCCTTGAGGGGGGTGATGATGCTGCCCCGGTTGGTGTAGTCCTCGGGGTTGGCGCTGAACACCAGACAAACATCCAACGACAAACGGATCGGGTAGCCACGGATCTGGATGTCGCGCTCTTCGAGCACGTTGAACAGGCCGACCTGGATGCGGGGCGAGAGGTCGGGCAATTCGTTGATGACAAAAATACAGCGGTGCGAGCGCGGGATGAGGCCAAAGTGAATCACCCGTTCGTCGGAATAGGGCAATTTGAGGGCCGCCGCTTTGATGGGGTCGACGTCGCCCACTAGGTCAGCGATGCTGACGTCGGGGGTGGCTAGTTTTTCTACGTAGCGCTCGTCGCGGTGCATCCACTCGATGGGGGTCTCGTCGCCTTTTTCCGCAATCAGGTCGATGGCGTGGCGGGAGATGGGGGCTAGTGGGTCGTCGTTGAGCTCGCTGCCCGCTACGACGGGGATGTATTCGTCGAGCAAATTGACCAAGAGCCGGGCAATCCGGGTTTTGGCCTGGCCGCGCAGACCGAGGAGCAGGATGTTGTGTTGGGAGAGGATGGCCCGCTCCATATCGGGGATCACGGTATCCTCAAAACCGAGTACACCGGGAAAGACGTTTTCTTTGGATTGTAGTCGAGCGATCAGGTTTTTACGCAGTTCTTCTTTGATCGACTGTGGCTGGTAGCCGGCTGCTTTCAGTGCCCCAAGCGTTTTATGTAATTCCATTGAGGAGGTGCGGTTTTTTTGCGATTGAGAGATTGTTTCTAAAGTATTCAAAACAGGCGAGCGGGCAGATTGTTCTGAGGAGTATTGCCCCGCCCAAAAGGTAGCGCTATTTTTGCTTAATGCCCAAAACCGCTCTATCTTGAGCCTCAACTATTCATATAAATCACAACCTAATGAAAAAAATTCTCTATCTGTCCTTGGTGGCGGTATCCCTTAGCCTGACGAGCTGTATCAACGTCATCGAGGAATTGTTCCTCAACAAAGATGGCTCGGGAAAATACCACATTACCATCGACATGAGCAGTATTATGGCCGACGGTGGAATGCGGAGTATGATGCAGCAGTTTGGCGGCGACGAGCTCAACAACCCGGATAATCCCTTCGCCAGCGAGGAGCCCATCGAAGTGGACTCGGTGATGTACATGAAAGATGCCCCCGATTCCCTTCGCCAAGCTTTTGGCAACGACGACTTGCTCAAACGCATCAAAATCCACCAGATCATGAGCGAATCCAAAGAGGTGATGACGACCCAATTCATCCTCGATTTTAAGGAAATTGCCGAGGTAGATGAGTTTTTGCAAAAATTGGATAAACTGCAAACCGATGATAATCCCTTCGGCGGTGGCGGTGGCGGACTGCTCCCCAGCAGCAATGGCCAAAACGCCCTCTTCCAACTCGCCAAACGCAGCCTCACCCGCAATGCCGTAGCCGGTGGAGATGCCATGGACGCCATTGGCGATCAGGAGAAAGGCATGATGCGGATGATGCTCGCCGATGCGACCTACAAAGTGGTGTACCACCTGCCGGGCAAGGTCAAAAAGACCACCATGGAAGGTGCCCTCGTCGACGGTAAGACCGTCACCCTGGAATTCCCCGCCGTAGACGCCATGGAAGGCAAAGCTAAAATGGATGGCAACATCAAATTTAAAAACCGCTAAACCGCTCCCTTCCCGACTGAACGGTAGATCGCCGTTCGGTCGGGAAAAATTTAACATTAGCCTTTAAGTCCCCCCATCCCCCGCCAAAGCCCTGCCGCTCAGCCCCCAATACCTGCTCACAAAACCCCATACGTTTTTTAGCGGGGACCCAGACCCACACCAACCCAAACCCAATAGCAACCAAACCCCATACAAGAAAGAAATTTTTAAACCACCAAACAACCCAGAAATGAAAGGGACCCCCACCCACCCCACCCCAAG
>CALCCH010000384.1 GCA_937899855.1 uncultured Saprospirales bacterium
TACGCAAGGAGGGGGGTACTTTTGAGTTGAACCTCTCCATCAGTGGCAACCGTTAAATCCACTCCACCCGTGCTTGTAAAAACGAGTCAAGCTTAGCACGAACGAGTAGCAGTCCCTTCCGCTTGGGTGGGGGCTGCTACTTCCCCTTCCCCTCGCACTCACAATCCTCCGGTCTTTGGGCCGTCTTCTTGACCATGAATAAGGGGAACTCTTCCAACTGCGGGGGGGCCACCGTGACGATTTGCTGGGAATAGGAACATAAATCCACTCGCTCGTAGCAAAACCGATACAGTTCGCGCATACTGATCCAGGTCTGATTCGGTAAGGATCTCCGGTTTTCTCCCTTGACATTTTGCCGTTTGATTTGGCGTTTACCCGCCCTCTCCCGTACGGTATAGGCTTCGCCAGAAAAGGCATCTAAAATAGCACCTACCAAATAGCCATTCCCATTGCCTTCCCAAGAAAGATTGACCGCGGAAGCCAATACGTACACCTTCTGAGGAATAGCAGCATTGATGGTGCGTCCCAAGGCGAGTTGATCAAAAAAGGGTTTTCGTTGGTCGCTGTACTTTCGCGAAGCCCAGGCAACTCGCGCGCTAAAACACGCATCGATCATCAAAAAGGTACGGTTGCAATTCAGCCCCACCAGGCTTTGTAAAATAACACGGTTGAAGTCCAATCGCTGGTTCCGTTCCAATTGGGCCACCTCTTGCCAGCGCAGGGTCGTTGGATATTCACTGGCGAGCAGGTAAAAAGTAGAGTCCTGATTGGAATAATCGCTTAAGGTCTGATTGGTCCGACCGTGAAAGGAGCCCACGAAGGTAAGGTGATCGTGATTGTGAACTGGCTGCCCAGCAATCGTTCGATGTTTGGCCAGTTCTTCAAAAAAACTTTGTAGGGCTTGATTCGTCGTCTGCCCTTCCCGTACGAGCAAGTGGGTATCCACCCTGGAATACAACTGCCAGGGGCCACCCGCTTTCACTTGGGCTACAAAGGGCTTGCACAGGTCACGGACGTCTTTGGTGGTATTCCTCAAGTCTTGGTAAGGAACCCCAAGACCAATATAATGCAACTTAGGGGGAGTAAACTTGATGCGGATGGTAGTGGACTGGGCTCCAATTTTATCAACCAGCAAGCGCAATTCGTTCCACCCATTCAGTAATTTCACCTTGGCCAGGTAATGGTACTCATAGGGACCGTGACGGTAAAGCGTATCGAAACACCCATCGTTTATCCTGAAATCTCCCGCTCCTTTTAGATGGTGGTAAAAACTAAAATCGCTGGTATTGAGGGCCTCGGGACTTCGTACCTGCGCCTTGAGTACGATGTAGTTGTCAAACAATTCAAACTTTCCTTCGGTCAGCGAGTCGAGCGTAGCGGCATCGTAAGCCCATTCTACCCCACTAGCCAGCGGATCGTACCACAGGGGCGATAAGCGACCTTGTCCGCCCGGATAACGCAGCCAAGAGGGGCTGGGGTGCGAGATAAACTCTCCTCCGGGAGACTCAAATACCGGCAGAGGATTCAACCCCTGGTCAAAGCTGAAATAGTCATAATCACTGGAGGCTTCTTCGTAGAGCACACAGCTGACGCGAATTTTGTCATAAGGGTAAAAGACCCCTGCCTTGAATTGGAATGAAACCGCCAAGCGCTCTCCCGAAGCAACAGAGTCGATCTGAATCAACTGCGCTCCCACGGGATCAACCAGGTAAGGAAAATTGATGCGGACGCCCACGGATCTGGCCGTAGCCCCTCCATAATTTTTGATGTAGACCGTCTGGGTAATGACCTCTTCGCGATAAGGCGGGTTGCTATCCGTAAGCACGGGGGTCAGTCCCTGGAAACGTAGAATGGGAAAAGGCCCCGCCTGGGTCTGAAGGAGTAGGGATTCGGGGGAAAGAAAAGCCATCCCCGATTGGGGATCATGGACCCGCACCCGAATCTGCGTGCTACTGGACACCAGGTTTTCCCCACCGCGGATGGGAATCTCCATCCGGTAGGACTGTCCCTTTTTCAAAACGGGGAGCTGCTGGCGCCGCAAATGCAATAGACCGGGCAATTCGGGCGCTACATCCAACTGCGCAAACAGGCCTTTTGCCGGATGATCCGAAACGTTTTTTACCTTAACCACCACTAAACTTTCAACCCCCGGCATCAGAATGCTATCCCGATCCGAGTGCTCCAAACGCAAGGCCGCAAACTCCAATTCCAAGGGGGGGCTCATCGTGGGTGAAACCAGCTGGCGACTCAACTTGGCCACCCAAGCATCATCGGATCTCCGCTGCCTCATTCTTTTACTTCCCGCTAAGAGTAAGTCCTCATCCCTCCCCCAGCTCAAGTGGGCGACCTCTCCGCCAATCGTCTGGCGAAGGTAAGCCTCTTCCAATACTACTTGTTCCTTCCAATCTGCGGTCAATCGCAAAAGCAAAGGATTAAAGACGCTGGTCCCATCGGGAATGGACTTGGTCTTTCCCGCTAACCAAAAACCACCACGGGGGTCGCGAAGCAATGCGACGGGCAGCTCATCCGCTCGCTCGTCGTAGCTGTAGACCACCTGGTCTTTCGTTCTTGGCGCGTTACTGGGGGCAATACTCAGGATTTTAAGACCCACGCTCTCTACCCCACGATAAGCGGCAGCAACCAGGTAACGATCCGCAGTTGCCTCGTACAAGAGATCGGCGGGATCAAAAATGGCTTGACGAACCCGCCAGTATCCGCTACTGTGAATGGATCGCTGCAAATTCAGGCTATCGTCTACTTCAAACAACATCACCGAATCATCATGGCCACCCAGTATGCCCAAACTCGTGGCACGTCGCGCCACCGCGGTAGCCCGACCAAAACGAAATTGCCGATCCACCACGGTCCGCAAGTTTTCATCAAACTTGACCACCCACATCTTTCCCGCTTTCTCGCCAACCGCCACGTAATTTCCCCCACCAATGGCGTAAATCCGGTGGAGGATATCGTCCCTATTCCCTCCCAGTAAGGTATCTTTGATGATATTACCCGCGGCATCGGTTTTAATGATCCAGGCATCCTTCGCCCCAGAGCCCGGACCGCTACCATCATCGTTAAATTGTCCTTCCGAATAGCCCACCAGCAAAAACGACCCATCTGGAGTTTGGTGCATGCCCAAGATTTCATCGTCTCCTCGGCCACCATAATACTGATGGATCAAGGGAGTAGAATTGCCCCCCATAGCAGTCGGTGCAGTAGCAGTAGTGGGATTGGGGAGTACACTCAAAAAGGCTTGTTTTTTACGATCAGCTGTAGTCGCAAAACCTGCAAAACCAATTTCACCACTACGGGTCTCAATGATTACCTTGGCCTGGTCGGGTCCCTCCTTTTCGGATAGGTAGTCCAACTCAAAGTCGTATACCTCATTCGGCGGGACTGGCTTTAGGTAGGGAGAATGGAAACTGGTCAGTAGGAAGTATAGCAATAGTGGAAGGAGAAAAGGGGATTTCATGCTTCGTTCTTTTGAATGATAAAAAAAGAATAGGGGTTTGGTCGATGTATGCTAATGCTTAATGCTGGTAGTCATGTAGCGCATGCTGTTTCAAAGTTTCACAGGAACTAACAAATCGATAATTCGAGCAGTCCTCGTCGGCCAAGATTTCGAACTGTTGTCGAGCCCGTTGGGGGTCTCCCATCTTTTCGTAGCAAAGTCCGAGGTGATAGACCACCGTGTAGTATTCAAAGGGCAATCCGTAGGAGCCCTCGTCGATGAGCTGCTGTAGAATATCTTCGGCTTGAAGCAATTGGCTGGCCGAGGGCTTGGCAAGATTGACGATACAGGAAGCTTTAAGGAAAGGTAAGTGCTGGTCGTTGGGCATAATTTCCAGGAGGGCATCACTCGCATCAATGGCCTCGGAAAATCTTTGCCTTTCCACAAGTTGGTTGATCTCTTGGAAGGCGGAGCGCAGCGATTTTCCAGCGCCACCGGTCCCCGATTTATCACTCTTATCTGCTCCGATGATCACTGCCAAGTGAGCCGTATAAGTATCGGTAGATACCCATTTCGCCATTCGACTGAGGTAAAGATAGCCTCCTACTCCCAGCAAGAGTGGAATCAAAAACGTAGCGGCAATGCGGCGCCAAGGGCGGGAAGCAAGCGAGCGTACAATGGCTTGCGGCCTTGGTAGCGTGAGAGCTTGATCGTCTTGTTTTTCATTGCGAGTACTTCCCCGTCTTTGTTCCGCTAGATCGCTCATCGCTTGATCGAGCGCAAGTTCAAAAATGAACCGGTTTTTAAACTCGGTATCCCGATGGATTTTTTGCTTAAATTCGGAGTAACGGGCCCGCCCCAAACGGCCATCTACCAATTTGACAATGTCTTCTTCCTCCGCGGTCCATTCCTCGTCCGCCTCCGCATCCTCCTTTTCCCACAATAAATCCTGGTAGTCCGCCAGGGCCTGACGCAAGTCTTTCTGTTCGGCCAGCTCCGCCTCGAATTGCGCCCGATCGCTTTTGGAGAGTTCTCCCGCCAGATAGGCGTCGATCATGGCGGTATTAGAGTTATACTTTTCCATTGATTTTGATTTGTGCAGCTTGCTGCAGATTGAAAATGTTTTAGTTATTCATAAAATAATTGCGGAACCATTGGAAGTCTTGGCCGCCAGGCTGTTCCCCCGACCGAGCGGAAGGGTAAGTTTGGGTGCCATCGTAAGCGATCACCAAAGGACTCAAAGCGCTGCGTCCCACTTTTTCAAGGGCCGCATCGGGAGAATAATGACGGGAGGATAACCACCGGAAACCACTATGGTGGACCGTCAGCACCAACCAACCAAAGGCGTTATCTGTAGATGGGAAAGGGCCATCGGGAGTGGCGAGTAAGTGTACGTTTTTCTCGAATAGAAAGTTTAAGCCCTGCCAAAACTCCGTTAGGGCTGTGCCACGGCCAATGTCGACAAATAGCCCCAGTTGGTGGCGGACGCTATTGTCACAGTAGCGACACAGGACCGAAGGATCACCAAGGGAGAGTTTTTGTAAACCCTTTTCCTGCGTACTCCACTGGATGCTCCCGATGATACCACTGATCTTGGGAAACAAAATCTTACCAAGGTATTTTCTCAACTTTTGAATATCCCGATAAATCCATTGGCGGGCCTGATTTTTTCCAGTCAGCTTCTCAAACTGAGCTACCATTTCTTCTACGGAATGGTCTCCAAAATAGCGCACGAATAAAATGGTCAAGCGCTTTTGATCAATCCTTATTCCGGGGTACAGGATCTCGCCGGGGGCCAGGTGCTCCAGTTTGTATTTGAGATGGTAGAAGATCAACTTGCGTAGAAAGGCCAGTGATTGAACGTCGCTGTTTTCCAAGTCCAACTGATCCAAGTCACTTGCCATAGTGTTGGTCTCCGCAATATTTTCATCCAGTTCTTCCGTTTTCCTTTGCTGGTCGTAGTTCTTGATTTTCAGGTTCCGTACGATTGATTGTAGAAAAGTCTCTACGCCACAAAACAGTCGAAAATCTTCATCCCCCAATTTAAACTTCAGCTCCACCATGGCATCTTGGATGTATTCTCCAAATTTATCTCCACACCGATCGGTAAAGTTATCGTATAGTGCTTGCCAAGCGGGGGCATCACCATCTCTTAATCGCTTTAATAGCTGGCGCTCCGGATGCTCCGCCAACCAGGGTAAATACTCCTCACAGCGGAGCCGTAGCACTTCCCTCATGGTCCAGTCCTTTTCGTTCGGCTGCTGCCCACTCTTCCACCGGCGACGAGCCTGTCGGACCTCTCGATCCAAAGCGTACTTGAACAACAATTGAAATTCATTGAAATCAATGGTCTCCGCACCTTCAACGGTGGCTTGTAGCTTCAAAAAGTGCTGATCCCAGGTGTGATGCTCCGCTCGTTCGATCATCTTTTGGCGTAAGCGTTTGCTCCATTCTTTTTTACGGAGTTGTTGGGGCTCCAATTCCGCCATCGCCTCGCGAGCACTGCCCAGGATGATCGTGTGGTCAAGGCGGTATACGAATGCAATTTCGGTGAGGTACTTATCGGTTAGTTCTTCGTCAAAATAATTCATGGCTAATAGGTTTTCTGGTCGGATAAATCTTCATTTTTACCCATTAATACCGTGGCGGTCGGAGCGTTACGCTTTTTTCTCCATTTTGATCCTAAGCAAATTACAACAATAAACTTTCAATACCATGAAATTTACCAATAGGTTGCCCCAAAACACCAGCAGGACTCTTGCGTCGCAAGAGTCCTGCTGATTAATTCGTTGGGCTATCGAGGGGAGGATATCCGCTCCTACTCCCACACAAACTGCCGCTTGGGATTGGCCCGATCCACCTTCTCCGGCCCGTTGTCCAAATACCGGACCCGAACCTCCTCCGCCTCAAAACGCAAGACCTTGATCTCCGTCCGCCGGTTGTACTGGTGCTCCTCCTCGCTACAATCCACGAAGTTGCGACAACTGTTGCGCAGCATCCGCTCGCCGTAGCCCCGCGCCACCAGGCGCCGCGCATCAATCCCCTGAGCCACCAAATACGCCACCGCCGCTTCTGCCCGCCGCTGCGACTATCGCTCGTTGTATCCCTCCGTACCCCGCGCATCCGTATGCGAGGCCAACTCCAGAGTCATGCTGGGATAAGCCCGCAGCAAAGCCACCACCCGATCCAAGTCGACCGCCGCTCCCGAGCGAATCGAGGCCTGGTCAAAATCGTAGTAGATGTTCTTCAATTCAATCACCGTTCCCACCTCCAGCGACTGCCCCTGCTTATTGAGGTCGCTCAACAAACCGTCGAAGCGATTGCCCAATGCCAGTTGGACGCGGAGCGGTTCGGCCCGCTGACAATCCAACTGTAGGGTACTCAGTGTTTTTTTATCGCGCTCGAAGTGAACTTTCTCACCCGTCACCACAAATTCACAGTCACAGGGCAAACAGGGAAAGAAAAATTGGCCCTGTGCATCCGACAAGATCTCGTAATCTTCGCCCGTACACAAGCTGGTCAATTTCACGGTGGCCTTAGGAATGGCATTGTGGTACTCGCGGTGGACCACCTCGCCTTCCAGTGCCGGACAATTTTGCGCCACCAGGGGGATGCACCACTCAAAACCCTGCGTCCAGTCGGGCGATTCGGCCAAAAAGCGCTGCTCCGCCAGCTGGTAACCCGACTTGCGCGCCACCACCCGGTAGTAAGAACCGGGGCGCAGACTCATCTCAAAACGCCCCTCCGCATCGGTGCGGTACTGGTTGCGCTCGGGGCGTTGCTCCTCGGCACCTGCCGGCATCCGCCGTTTCAAACTCAGCAAGAATTCTTCCCGCTGCGCCGTCGGCGTCAATTTTACGACGTAGTCTTCCGCTACTTGCTCATCACGGCCCGTTGGCTCCGCCGCTTCCTCCACAATCACCATCTCCACGTCCGACAGGCGCTGTCCCCCATCCGCAGCGTAGGCACAGATCTGGGCGCTCATCTCGCGCAGCTCGGGCTCAGCGCTCGGGGGCGGCATTTTAAAATGGTAAATGTCGTCTTGTCCCAAACCTCCCGGGCGGGCCGAAGTCAGGTAGCCCTCGGTGCCGGGAACGTTGAGGATAAAACCAAAGTCGTCCTTGGGCGAGTTGAAGGGAGTGCCGATGTTGCGCGCGGCTTGCCACTGCTGCTGGGCATCCCGCTGAGTGGAGAAAATATCCAATCCCCCTACCCCACCCCAACCGTCGGAGGCAAAGTACAGGGTGCCGTCGTCGTGGATAAAGGGGAAAACCTCATTGCCCGAGGTATTGATCTCGGGACCCAAGTTTTGGGGAGCCGACCACTGCCCACCTTCAAAAACGGAGACGTATACATCCATCCCTCCCTCCCCTTCGGGCCGATTCGAAGCAAAGTACAAACGCCGGCCGTCGGCCGACAAACTCGGGTGGCACTCCTCGTACTCATCGGTATTGAAAGGCAGTTCGGTGGCCTCCGTCCAGCCCACCTCGCTACGCTGGGAAGAGTAGATTTTCAACTTCATCACTCCTCGCTTGCTGTTGCGGCGTTTGCCGCGGTTGTAGTTGTTGCGGGTAAAGAAAATTTGCTGACCGTCCTTGCTAAAGGTGACCGGCCCCTCGTGATACTTGGTGGTAATTTGGTAGGAAAATTCTACGGGAGTACTCATCGTCTCCGCTTCCTGTTGCCGGGCGTAGTACAGGGCCATAAAATGATCGTCGATCCAGATGTCTTTTTGTTCCACCACCCGGTCTACATCGCCCCGCGTCGATACATATTCGATGCCTTCTTGGTATTATGTCGGACTAACTTCCAGGCGCTCGTTGTTGACGTCGCGTCCGTTGACCAGCTCTACCTCCCGGTGCTGTAGGCGATTCATTCGGTCGATGGCCGCAGCGAGCAGGGCGCCCCGACGGTCTTGGCCGTCGCCGCCCATCAGTTGGTCATAATGCAAGTACTGCTCCCGAGCCGCCATCAAACGGCCGTTGCTTTGGAGGGCCTGGGCGTAGTGCAAGACGTGAATGGGCTTCTGGGACAAGCGGACCACCTCGGCGTACCATTTCTCCGCATTCTCGGTATCGTGATTGAGGCGGTAGCTGTTGGCGATGCGCTCCATGGCCTCCAGGTCGATGACGCTGCCCTCGTACAAGGGAATCGACGCCTTAAAGCCCAGGTCCTGGTAAAGCCGGTCCGCTTTTACTTTGGCTGCTTTGGGCGAGAGATCGTCGCAACAGTTCTCCTCGGCGGGCAATTGTGCATCGAGCACCGTAGGACCGGCTAGTAAACAACCGAGGAGGATCAAGAGGGTGGCCAGATTTTTCATCATTGCAAGTTTGAAAGAATTAGAAATAACGGGGATTGGTCAAACGCTTGGGATTGTGATCAAAGCAATACTGGAGGAGCAGTTCGTAGGTGCCGTTGTTGACCCGACGGAGCTCGGACAGCGTAAAGTCGTGCGCGATCCCGGCCCGCAGACTCGGACTGATTTGGTACTGCAAAATCCCGTCAATCGAATCGCCAAAACGGTAGGAGACGCCCATCCAGAATTTTTTGTAAAAGATAAAGCTGGCGTTGAGGTCCAAGTCGAGGGGGGAATTGCCGACGTATTTAAACAGGAAGGAAGGCAGCAATTGAACGTTGTCCGACAAGGAGGTCACCATTCCCCCCATGAGGAAAAAGTGCTTGCGGTCCTTGGGAATGATGTCGATCAGTGCCTGGTCCTCTAGCTCAATACGGGGCCGGGTCAGGTTCTGCGCCGCAAAGCCCAGGTAGAACTTGGGCGTGCTGTAGTAGATTCCCGCCCCCACGTTGGGATGAACGCGACTGCGATCGGTCACCGTGGGCAGGCCCTGATCACCGATGTCAAAGGCTTGCAGTTCTTCCCAGTTGACGCGAAGGTACTTGAGCTCGCCCTGTAGCCCAATGCTCAGGACCTGTCCGAAGCCCAAGTCCATCCGGTAGGAATAGCTCATCGCCACGCTGTGGTGCTTGGTAATCGTAATGTCGTCGCGAACCAGGCTAAGTCCCACTCCAACCCGGTTTTTAAAAAAGGGCATGTGTGCACTGACGGTTTGCGTATTGGGTGCCCCCTCCAGCCCCACCCACTGGCTTCGGTACAAGGCGGTCAGACAGAGGTGATCCTGACTTCCCGCGTAGGCCGGATTTTGGACCAATTTGTTGGACATAAACTGACTGAATTGGGCATTCTGTTGGCCGTGGGCCGCCACCATTACCCCCAGCAGCGAGAGGGTAAAAATAATTTTTCTCATTGTGTAGTTTTTTCTCGTAAAGTAGTGTTGAGCTCCAGCTCCCGATGATCAGCGCCTAACGGCGGATCACCAGGTAGCCGCTCAAAATGGTATTCGCATCGTCGTTCAAATACATCATGTAGTAGTACGAACCCTTGGGTAGCGGTTGGTCCTTGTAGGTGCCGCGCCAATCGTTCTGATAATTTTCATTTTCGTAAACCTTGTCTCCCCAACGGTTGAACACCAACAGGTGACTTTCGGGGAAGCGTTCGGCACAGGGAATGTAAAATTCATCGTTGAAGCCATCTTGGTTGGGCGTAATCACCGAAGGGACAAAGCAGTCCGGCCCGGTTTGATCAGCCAGACGCAGGAAGACCACCAAGTCAACTACGGCTCGGGTGCAGTAATCGGGGCAATTCACATTACAAATCTCGTATTCAAAGCTATCTTCGCCCTGGTAATTGGCTTCCGGTTCGTAGCGGTAGGCACCGTCCGCATTGCGGCGCAGGGTACCAAACTCGGGTTGGCGGATGATGCGTACTTCGTAGTCGATGTCCATCACATCATCGTTGGCCAAAACATCCAGTGCAGAAAGCAGGCCATTAAATTCAACCGTATCGCGATCGTCCGCCGCGAAGGGACGCAGCTCGCTGGAAATGAACAGCGTATCGGCCGAATAGGTACCACAGGCTTCGTTGCTCAAGGACCACACCAAGGTGTTGAGGCCTTCCTGTAAGTTGAGTACCTGGGTTTGCGCCGCGTTGGGCGACACGATGGTAGCCCCCGATGGCGAAGTCCACTGGCCCGTTGATTGGAGGGGCACCGTCGCGCTAATGGCAAAGGGCGTTTCTCCACAATGCCAGTTGTCCTCTCCGGCGTAAGCCACGTCGATCGGCAGTTCGTTGATTTCCACGACGACCGCATCCTGATCGTAAGCGCCACAGGCTCCATTGTACAGGACCCAGTTAAAGCTATAGGTTACTCCCGGCACCAGCCCCTGAACCGCAGTCGAGGGATCGTTCGGATCCACGATGACGACCCCCTGCGAAGCTTGGGTACTGGATTGCTCCCAGGTTCCCACCGCGGTGGTGGTGACCGCCGCTTCGAGTTCGATGGTGTTTACCCCACAGTATTGGACGTCCAAGCCGGCAAAGGCCACGTCGCTGGATACCTCCGTCAAGTTGATGACCAGGGTATCCGAGCTGTAATTCAAACAGTCCCCATTCGAGAGGGTCCAGACGAAGCGGTTGGCCCCCGCTTGCAGGTTGGTCACCAAGGAATTGGGCAGGTTGGGGCTGATGACGGTAGCGCCGTTCAGCGCCCGCCACTCCCCATTACCAATGCTGGGATTAAAGGCTTCCAGGTTGATCGTTGTCTCCCCACACAGGTCCATGTCCGGTCCCGCAAAAGCACTTTCGTTGGGCGACGCGTTGACGATAACTTCGGTCGTAATTTCCTCTTCTGAGAAACAGCCGTTTTGTTCGGCCACCGCGAAGTAGGCTCCGGCCTGGTCGCTACTCAAGTTTTGGAGCAGCAGCGTATCCCCCGTACCGACCTGCTGGCCGGTAGCGGCGTAATACCAGGTGTAGGTAACTCCCGCCAGCGGACTGGCGATCATCAAATTCAGACTACTGCCCTCACAGGAAGGTCCGTCGTTGATGACAATCGGTGCTTCGGGGAGCGGCGCCACAAATACTTCCGTGGGTGCGGATACCTCCGACAAGCAACCATCAATCAGCAGCGTAACGGTGTACAATCCACTGTCCAGCAATTCCGCCTCGGGAATAATGGGATTCTGAACGTCCGAGCTGTAACCATTGGGACCACTCCACTGATACCCGGCATTGGGTACGGTGGGCGTGCTCAACAAGATGGCTTCCCCTTCACAAATCGGTTGGGCGAGGGAAGAGTTGTTTGCTGCTAAAGGAGCCGGAGCGGCCGCGTTGATCTCTACCGTCGTCGGTGCCGATACCAAGGATGGGCAACCGTTGACGTAGACCTGGAGGAAGTAGTCGCCTCCATCCGCCGTCGTGGCCGATTCGAGGATCGGATTCTGGGCACTGGCG
>CALCCH010000385.1 GCA_937899855.1 uncultured Saprospirales bacterium
AAAATGAAAAAGGGAATAACCGCTGCGAAGTTACGCGCCGTTATTCCCTAGTGCTTGGTGGGCGATGAGAGATTCGAACTCCCGACCCCCTCGGTGTAAACGAGGTGCTCTGAACCAACTGAGCTAATCGCC
Organism: uncultured Saprospirales bacterium; assembly: GCA_937899855.1. Taxonomy (GTDB): domain Bacteria; phylum Bacteroidota; class Bacteroidia; order Chitinophagales; family Saprospiraceae; genus CALLVY01. Next base: position 133 of record CALCCH010000385.1, read on the forward strand.
CTTTTTGTGAAGCGATGGCAAAGATAAGGGCCTCGAACGGCTTAATCAAGTGGGGAGGGATATTATTTTCCTATTTTTTGAGCGAATGCTACCGCCGGTGCCCTCCCTGGTGCAACCCTCCCCCCTCCTTTGGCCGTCTAAAAAATAAGCCCCTCCCCCAAAGCGTTAATTTTCTTATAACAAATACATTATCTTTACGTATCATACGATACCGATGAAGACTCCCGCAACCCCCATTATCGTCGATCCCCCCCGCCCCCGCAAACCCCCGCTTTGGCGGCGGTTGCTCCGGCGACTCGTTTGGCTTTTTGCCTTCGCCTTCCTCCTGGTTTTGCTCAGCTCGCTGGTGCTGGCCGCCTTCTTTGAAAAGCAAATCGGCGAACGCCTACTCACCGAAATCAACAAACAGCTCCGTACCGAGCTGCGCGTTGGGTCTTTCGAACTTTCCCTACTGGCGGGATTCCCTCAAGTGGCGGCCAATCTGGAAGAGGTCGTACTCGACGACGCCATGAAGGGCACCCTCCTGGAGGCCGACCGGGTATCCTTCCGTTTTGGCTTGTTGAGCCTACTGAGCTCGGACGTCAAAGTGCATTCCGTCCTCATCGAAGACGGTGCCCTCTTCGTACGCATCGATCGGAAGGGGCGGATGAACTACGACATCCTCGTTGCGGCGGAAGCAGAAGCGGAGACTCCCAAAAGCCCGGGCGACCTGGCCATTTCCCTGGAGGAGGCCCGGCTCCAGAATATGGAACTCATTTATGTCGATGATCGGGCCAAGCAGCAGGTGCGCTGGCAGGTAGAAGATGCAACGGCGTCGGGGCAGTTTTCGCGCGAGGCCTTTTCGATGACCAGCGTGGCCCGGTTGCAATCCGATTTTGTGGAGCTGCCGGACGGCCGCTTTCTGGTGGGCAAACCGCTGACCTACGATACCAAGATGAACGTCGACTTGGCCAACCGGAAGTACGACATCGAGAACATGAGCTTGGCCATCGCTTCCAATATTTTCCAATTGGAGGGGACGGTCGCCTCGGCGGGTAGCGCTACCGATTTTGACCTGGAGCTGGTCGCCCAAAAGGGAAGCATTGAGTCCGTCATCGACTTGCTGCCTGAGCAGTACCTGGCTTACTTCAGCGATTTTCGCAGTCGCGGTGATTTTGATTTTACGGCCAGTGCCAAGGGCAAGTTGACGGCGGATCACTATCCCGCCATCGAGGTGAAGTTTGGTTTGGAGAATGGAGAAATCAGCAGCCCCCGTCTCCAGAATGCGCTGGAAGAGGTGAGCTTTCAGGGGCTTTTTACCAATGGGCAACAACGAAAGAATTCGACGTCGCTTTTTTCCGTCACCGATTTCAAAGGCGTACTGGATCAGCAATTGATGGAAGGCAAGTTTCGTCTGTACAATTTGGAGGATCCGGCACTGGACCTACATTTTTCGGGGCTGCTGTCACTCGACGATATTTACGGGCTATTTAACGTACCGACGATCACGGGTGCGGATGGCGAGGTGGCGGTCAACGAACTCAAGCTCAAGGGAAAGGTGCGGGACATGATCAATCAACGTCGGATTGGTCGGGTCAAGGCTTCGGGCACTTTGGAGTTTGACGATGCCCGGCTCGACTTTTCGGATCGGCAGTTGGTGGTGAACGAGGGGCAGGTCAAATAGGTAGACAATGCCCTACTGGTGGAAGCCGTCCAGATTGAAGCGCCCAACACCGAGATTCAGCTCGATGGTAAATTTGCCAATATCCTGCCCGTACTCCTGGCGGATTCGACCAACTCCGGTGGGGCGGAACTGCGTTTTCGGGCCGACCTCTACGCACCCCATTTTGACCTGAGCGAGCTCCTGGCCATGACGGCCCCCGTCGACGACCTGCCCGCGGATTTGACCCGCAAGTCGGTAGAAGACGCCCAAAAGGCCGCCGAGATTCGGCAGCGGGAGCGGATCACCAAATTGCTCAAGGGGACCTTCAAAGCACGGATTGACGACTTTCGCTATCGGGAGATCGTAGCGGAACGCTTCCGCGGAGACCTGGAATTTGACAACAACGAGCTGCTCATCAAGGGGAATGTCGATGCCATGGAAGGGGCGGTCAAGGTGGATGGGAAGTTGTTTTTTGAGGAAAAACCCTACCTAAAGGCCAAGATGGAGATGGCGGGGATTGACGTCAAACAATTTTTCCAGCAGTTCGAAAATTTTGGCCAACAAGTCATCCAGGCCAAACACCTCAAGGGAGATTTGCAATCGCAATTGCTCATCAATGCCTACTGGGATGAGGATGGCCACTTTATTCAGGATCGACTCCAGGTACTGGGCGACCTCAACATCAGTGATGGCGAACTGGTCGATTTCCAGCTGTTGTACGATTTCTCCAACTACATCAAAATCCAAGACCTACGTCGCATCAAATTCGAACAACTTCAAAATTGGTTGGAGGTCCGCAACGGGCGCGTCTTTATCCCCGTGATGTTCGTCCAAACCAATGCCATGAACCTGAGCATCAGCGGCGAGCACACCATTGATAATCGGATCGACTACAACATGCAAATCAATGCCGCCCAGGTGTTGATCAATAAATTCAAACGCTACAATTCGGATATGCGCCCCCAGAAGGCCGTCCGCAACGGCTGGTTCAATCTCTACTATCGCATCTACGGAACGGTGGATCGGTACAAGATCAAGCAAGACAAGCGCGTCGTTCGGCGGCGCTTTGCCAGCAGCGAACACCACAAACGGGAAATTCGCGTGGCCCTGCTCCGGGAATTTGGCCGCGTGACCAACTTTGAAGAACCCCTGGATTGGGGTGACGAAGGGGGCAACGGTGGGGAAGATGAGTACATCGATCTGGAGGAAGAGCCCGTAGTCAGTCCCGGGAACGGTACGCCCTTGGAGGAAGAAGAAGGAGAAGATGAATACCTCGATTTTGAGATCGGGGAGGGCGGCGGCTAAAAGCGTCCCATCGACTCGTTGTAAATCGTAGCCAGCATCACCTGTCCCACCGCCCGCAAAGTCCGTTTGTCGATGATGTCGATATTATCCTGCTGGGTATGCCAGTAGTGCCCAAAGCCCGAGTTGGTCTCCGTGGAGCGGTTGATGATGTCGATCATCGGAATTTTGGCGATGGAATTGACGTAGAAGTGATCGTCCGTCACGGCGCGGGAATCCTGGTCGACGAAATAATTGCCGTAGCCCATGTTTTGCGCCATGCGCCAGACCTTGTCGACGATCGGCTGGGCGTAGTAGCGCGAATACTCTTCTTTGGTAAAACGCGCGTTCTTGGCGCCCACCATGTCCAGCAGGATGCCGTACTTGGCGCGGTAGCCCTTGCGGTGCGGGTTGCGCGACCAATGCTGCGAGCCGAGGCACCAACTCGTTGGGTTGTTGTTTTCCCCATCTCCATAGTCCTCCGCATCGAAGAGGACCAAATCGACGCCCAGATTTTCGATTGGATTTTCGCCCAGCAATCGCCCGATCTCCAGCAGCACGGCGACGCCACTTCCCCCATCGTCGGCGGCGGGTACGCCCTTTTGTCGGTTTTCCGGCGCGGCATCCTGATCCGAAATGTGGCGCGAATCCCAGTGGGCGGCCAGTACGATGCGCTTGCTGGCGGCCGGAGCGTACTGGGCGATGATATTGGTGCCCCGCAGGAGCGTACCGTCGTAGGCCTTGGCCTCAAAGCCCTGTTGGATCACGGCGGCGCCGTAGCCTTCGAATGATGCGGCGAGCCATTCGCGACAGCGGTCGTGGGCCTTGGTATTGGGGACGCGCGGGCCATAGGCCAGCTGTTTTTCGATGGCGACGAAGGCCGAGTCGCTCGAAAAACGGGGAATCCGTACTTACGGTTTGGGTTGGGCCGGAGGGGCGGGAGGGGGCGCCGGCTCGGAATTGCAGGCCAGGACAAAGAGGAGGGCCAAGAGGCCCGCGTAGCGGGATAGGATCTTCATGTGTGGGCGGGGGTAATGATTGGCTTAGTCCAGGCTCCAACTGGTCCCGTCCTTGCCATCTTTCAGTTGAATGTTTAGTTCCTGTAAGGTGTCGCGAATTTTATCCGCGGTGGCCCAGTCTTTATTGGCCCTCGAACGCTGTCGCAGCTCGATGATGAGCTGCATCAAGCCGTCCATCTTGCCATTGGCTTCGCCACCGATATTTTCTTCCTGGAGGCCCAGAATTTCAAAGGTAAAATCGCTGAAAGCCCCTTGGAGGCGGGCAAAGGTCTCGGGAGTAAGCTGACTCAGTTGGAGGTGGCCGTCGCGCAAGCCGTTGATTTTACTTACCAATTCAAACAGGCGGGCGAGCGCCATGGGCGTATTGAAATCGTCGCTCATGTGGGCACGGGCCTGGTCAATCAGCTGGTTGATTTCACCATCCAGCTCCCCCGCATTCCCCTGGCCGGAATGACTCAGCCCCTGGAGGGTTCGGTAGCCTTCCATCAGCCGGCGGTACCCCTTTTCGGCAGCGCCGAGGGCGTCGTCGGTCAGGTCGAGGGTACTGCGGTAGTGCGACTGCAACATAAAGAAGCGCAGTACCATCGGGCTGTAGGACTTGGAGATGTGCTCGCTGTTGCCGGTAAACAACTGCTCGGGCGTGATCGTGTTGCCATCGCTTTTTGACATCTTCCGCCCGTTCATCAGCAACATGTTGGTATGCAGCCAGTAGTTGGCGGGTTGGCACTGGCAGGCCCCGACGTTTTGGGCCACTTCGTTTTCGTGGTGGGGGAATTTGAGGTCATTGCCTCCACCGTGGATGTCGAAGGTGGGGCCGAGGTACTTGGTACTCATGGCCGAGCACTCCAGGTGCCAGCCGGGAAAGCCTTCTGACCAGGGCGACTTCCAGCGCATGATGTGCTCGGGGTCGGCCTTCATCCAGATGGCAAAATCGGCGGGGTGTCGTTTTTCATCTTGCTTCTTGAGGTCCCGCGTTTCGCTAAACAACTCGTCGATGACGCGTCCCGACAGTTGACCGTAGACCTTTTCCTTTTCCGCAAATTTTACCGTATCGAAATACACCGATCCATTGGTCTCGTAAGCGTAGCCATTGTCGATGATGGCTTGTACCATCTCGATCTGTTCCAGAATGTGCCCCGAGGCCCGCGGCTCGATACTGGGGGGGAGCACGTTGAATATCCGCATCATATCGTGAAAGCCCTGGGTGTACTTCTGGACGACCTCCATGGGTTCTAGCTTTTCCAGACGTGCGCCCTTGAGGATGCGATCCTCCCCACCGTCGAGCAGGTGCCCCACGTCGGTGATGTTGCGAACGTAACGCACCTTGTAGCCCAGATAGCGGAGGTAACGAAAGATGACGTCAAAGCTGACGAAGGTCCGGCAATTGCCCAGGTGGACGTCATTGTAAACGGTAGGCCCACAAACGTACATCCCGATGTAGCCTTCGTGAATCGATTGAAAGGCTTCTTTTTTTCGGCTTAAACTATTGTAGAGCGTCAATGCTGAATTCATGCGGCAAAATTACGATAATTTCAATCTAAAACTAACTTAACTCCCCCCGAGTTCCAACTTACTAATCACCGGATAATGATCGGAGTAGGGCACGCGGGGGATTTGGGTTTCGAGCACCTTAAAGCGCGGGTCCACCAGGATGTAGTCGATCCGTAGGGCCGGTATATTCCCCGCATAAGTTGTACCAAAACCCCAACCCTTTTCGCGAAAGCTGTCGCGCAGCCCCTGGCTCAACGAGCGGTAGGAATAGGATTGTGGGGTATCGTTGAAGTCGCCACAGACGATGACGGGATAGGGGCTGGCCGCGATTTGCTCCGCCACGACGTCCACCTGCTCCGATCGGGTAATCGTCGCCCGTTTGACCCGTCCAATCACCATGCGGATGTCCATCCAGGTTTCCTTTTCCTGCAGGTCGCCCGCTTCCAGGACTTTGTCCGTAACGCCACTGACCTTATTGGATTGCAGGTGAATGTTGAAGATGCGGACCCGTTGCCCCTGGAGGTTCAGGTCGACCCAAATAAAACCGTTCGAGGATTCGGTAAAGCGCTGTCCCCCACGGTCGAGAATGGGGACGGGCGATAGGATGGCCACCGAGGAGTAGGGAATGGTGTGGAGGTAAGGCAATGCTAGCGCTTCCGACATTTCATCGAGGTAGGCCTTGCGAATTTCCTGGAAGCAGAGGATATTATTGCCCGTTTTTTGGTGTAGGGTGGCGTGCAGGGGGCCACTCTGGGGCTTTTTCAACTGGCGGATGGTCTCGTAATCCCGTCCACTTTGGAGGTTGTAGCTAAGAATGGATAGGCTTTTTCCGGGATCGTAGACCTCGGGCCCCCGCCAGCCCACGAAGCCCGTCAGATGGCTCCATCCCGTGAGGATGCAGGCGAGGGAGAAAAAGACGTAGCGATCTTTGCGGAAGGCCCAAAATAGGATGAAAAGCAGATTGAGCAGGAGCAACCAAGGGTAGGCCATGCCCAGAAAAGTAAGGGGCCAAAAATGTATCGGGTTGATGTAGGGCGATAAATAAGATAAAAAGGTAAGCAGGATTACCGCCAGATTGACCCATCGTAAAATCTTGCTGAATTGCTGCACCAACTTAAAGCGGTTTTGGGAGCCTTTTTATTTTTTACTGGCGTTAAATAAAAACTCCTTTTCTTCGGATGATAAGCTGTCGTAACCCGATTTTTTGATCTTATCCAAAATACTGTCCAGCTTTTCTTGGTGTTGGGGGCCATCGTTGCCGTCGGTACTGGCGCGGGGGCGTCCCGCCGAGCGCTTCATCTTATCCTTGTTGCGGTACACCACCCGGGGGCGGGGGGCTTTACCCTGCATGCGGTTCTTGAGGTTGAGCCAGAACGCATTGAGCCGATCCAGCCAGCGGTTGATGGGTTCGGAGAGGTCGTTGCCATTCTGCAATTGGGTGACGAAAAACCATCCGAATACGGCGCCACCCAGGTGGGCAAAATGTCCGCCAGTGTTGATGTTATTGGCCAGACTCACCAAATCGAGTACGACCAGTACCGCGACGATGTATTTGAGCCGTACGTCGCCAATGAGGATCAGCCGCATGATGTAATCCGGGGCCAGTACTCCGGCCGCCAGTACGATGGCCATGACCGCCGCCGAGGCACCCAGGGCAAAATTGGCGGCACCACCTCCATAATTGAGCAAATTGGCCGAGATAAAAAAGGCCAGTCCCCACGCCCGGGGGGGCGGGGGGGACGGCGGGAGGGAGCGCGGGGGGCGGGTCGGGGGGGGGGG
>CALCCH010000386.1 GCA_937899855.1 uncultured Saprospirales bacterium
TGATCCGCGTGGTCGATACGGAGCAATTGATCCAGGACGCCATCGACATCAATCCCATGCCCATTGACCCGGTCGACCCCAACGATGGCCTCTCTGGTAAAAACGACGACTGGCCCGCACTTACCGAGTTGATGGAAGAGTCGGATCCTTGCGCTAAAGGTGCGGCGGCGCTGATTCCCTACAAGGGTGGCTCGGATCCCTTTCCAGCTAATGCGCAACTTGTAGCGCGAGATCTGGCCAAAGCTCTTTACTACGCGGGGCCCAATAACAGTTGTGTAGAAATTACCACGGATCCTTACAACAGTTGTATCAATACCATCATCCCCGGCACTTACTATTCCTATCAGGACTTTTACTACCGCAACCCGGCGTTTTTTGATTGTATGGTCGACAACATCAACAGCACCACCAGTGCTCCCTGGAATTTCCAAGCCCTCCACACGCCCACCCACTTTATCCTCTACAGCCCGGAGCATTACGAGCTCATTCCCGATGGCTACGAGATTACTACCGATAGCGAATGTTTGTGCAACGCTAGAAGTCGTCGGGCGGCTGGGCAGCGGCGCCAGATCGATGGCTGTTATCTTTTTCGCAAGCCTTGCGAGCAACGACTGACCCATTGCCTGTGCGAGGATTACGCCGCGGCTAAGGAATTGGTCCTCCCCACACTACTGCCAGGGGAAGACCTCAATTTGGTTATCGGTGGGCGCTACGCTACGGAGTACGGTGGAACGGCGACGGAGTGGCTCAATTACCTGGACTTGCTCGAAGACCGTTGTGAAAACGTCATCTATGACGAGACCACCAGCCAAGCCGCTGTTGATGAAGCCATCCTCCTCATTGAGGACCTAGCGGATGGGGTACGCGACATTCCCAGTCACCCCAACTTACCCGCCCCCGTAGCGCTGTCCTGTTTCAATCCCTTTCCCGATCCCTGTGAGGAAGGACAGACCATTGCGGACTTTCACAGCTACCTAGCCTTTGCCGATGCCGTACAGGCCTCGACCCAGGCTTTTGAAAATGCTTATACCAACAGTTGACTCAGCCCTACACTCGCTCCCGACGAACTACGTATGAGTAACATCGCCCGCGAATATCATTTTAACCTGTACTACTACACGCCCGATGGCCAATTGCACGCGACCGTTCCCCCCGAAGGAATGCGACCGATTAGCGACAGTGATCCCGCCGTTTTTGAGCAAATCGCCACGCTGCGGGACAATGCCTGGAGTGGAAATTATCGGGTACCCGAACACCGCCGCAATAGCCAGCGGGCGGACCAACTGATGACGCTTTACGACTACAATGCTTTTGGCAATCTCGTACGGACCCAAAGTCCCGAGCTGCGCGGTACCGGTACGGAGGGGGATAATTTGGCTTCCTACGGACAAGTCCGTACCCTCTACGACGACCTGGGCCGACCGCGATTTACCCAGGACCCGCGTTTGGAGGAGACCTTTGCCGTAACTTACCTGCGTTACGACGAGCAGGGACGGACCATCGAATCGGGGCGTTTTCAATGGGGCTTTCCCTGCACCGACCTAGAAGCCTTTGTCAATGATCAGAGCTTCCCCTCGCCAGCCCTGGCGGCACTGTCCGAACGTTTGATCAATTATTACGACGAGACCAGTGGCTTTAGTCCGGGGACGCAAAGTAACCTCCGACAGCGGGTGGTCAAAACCGAGTACTACGAGGACGAAACCACCCTGAGTCACGCCACCCACTACGACTACGACATCCGGGGCAACGTCCGAACGATTTGGCAAGAGGACCGCAATGTCCAAAACCCGAATGGCTTTGTCAAACGCTTGGACTACACCTACGGTTTGGTTGATGGATTGACCTATCGCTTCGATTATCAGGCGGGGGAGGGAGATGCCTATTCGCATCGCTACTGCTACGACGACAACAATCGCCTGACCCATACGCTCACCTCCGAGGGGGGCAATACCTGGGACCTGGACCAGCGCAATTTTTACCGGCTCGACGGCTTGCTGGCCCGGATGGAATTGGGTGATTATTTGTTTCAGGGAAGCGGTTATGCCTATACACTCCAAGGTTGGATTAAGGGAGTCAATGCCTCTTCCAACCTGGCCCACCGTGACCCCGGAAATGATGGA
>CALCCH010000387.1 GCA_937899855.1 uncultured Saprospirales bacterium
GGGCTCTGCTACTTCCTGGACGCGGACGGCTTCAGCCCGACCCAGCTCGAGTGGTCGATGAAGCTGTGGTGGCCGCACTGCGAGGCGATGATCGCCACGCTGTACGCGTGGCGCCTGACCGGCGACGAGCGCTGGTGGACGTGGTTCGACCGCGGCGCGAGCTGGACCTACGAGCGCTTCCCCGACCCGGAGCACGGCGAGTGGTTCGGCTACCTCGACCGCGAGGGCCAGTGGGTCATCGAGCCCGCCTACGATCTGGTCCACCCCTTTCAGGATCGGGTGGCCGTGGTGCTCAGCAAGGACAAGTGGGGGCTCATCGATCAGCGGGGAAAAATCTTGCTGCTGCCGCAGTTTAGCGTCATCGAAGGGCAGGGCAACGGCGAGTTTTATGAGGGTTTGGCGGTGGAGGTACACGAGGAGCGCTACGGCTTTATCAATCAAGAGGGAGACATCGTGGTGCCCCCCAAGTACGATTTTGCCGGCGACTTTGCCTCGGGGATGGCCCTGGTCGAGCTCGACAGTCGTTTTGGTTACCTCAATCAGGTGGGGGCGTTGGTGATTGCGCCGCAGTACGAAGACGCCGGGGTATTTGCTGCCGGCTTGGCACCGGTCAAGACGGGAACACAGTGGGGTTTTGTGGATGCCACGGGAGAATGGCGCATCGCGCCGCAGTACGACGTGGCCTTTCCCTTCCGGGAGGGCTTGGCGCAGGTCGTACGCGAGGGGCGCTGGCAGTATATCAATCCAGCCGGCGAAACCATCTGGAGCGAGCCCTTAGAGTCGGGCAATGACCGTCCGGTTGCCTTTGACCTTCTGGCCTAGGTTGACCTCGATTTGGGCGTCAATAGGCAAAAATAAATCTACCCGGGAGCCAAATTTAATAAAGCCCATGTCCTCCCCTTGTTCTACTTCTTCTCCTTCTTGGACGTAATTGACGATGCGTTTGGCCATGGCGCCGGCGATCTGTCGCAGTAGGATTTCATCCCGGCCATTGTCGATCACCACGGTGGTCCGCTCGTTTTCCGAAGAGGATTTGGGATGCCAAGCCACCAGGTAGCGCCCGGGGTGATAGCGAAAGTAGTTGACCGTACCGCTGATGGGATTGCGGTTGACGTGGACGTTGGTGGGGCTCATAAAAATAGAAATCTGCAGGCGCTGGTCCTGGAAGTATTCCGACTCCTGGGTGCGTTCGATGGTCACGATTTTACCATCGGCTGGTGCGTAAATGACGTTGTCGTCGGGCAGGAGTACCTCGCGGAGCGGATTGCGGAAGAATTGGAGGACGAGTAGAAAAAGAACGGCCGAAACGATTCCGGTGAAAGGAAGGAAGGCTTCCGCAAAATTAAAAACCAGCAAATTGAGGACCACCAGACCCAGGGTAAGTCCGATCAGGATGCGGTGCCCTTCTTTATGAATTCTCAAGATCATTGTTTTCTTGGATTGTGGTGCAATGTTGGTAGCAAAAATAAAAAAAATAACGATCTCCGCTCGTTCACTCTCCTCAGTGATCATTCACCAAACCCCAGATCCGGGCGATTGTTGCGCCTGGTCGGCCTAAAATGGTGGTAAATCCGATCACCACCGAGCAAATTCCCCGGTTTTACTTGATTAGTAGTAGGTAGGCCGTGGCAAAGGGCAGCAGAAAAATAAAGGCATCAAAGCGATCGAGTACCCCACCGTGACCGGGCAGCAGGTTGCCGCTGTCCTTGATGTTTTCACTTCGTTTGAGCATGGATTCCACCAAATCCCCCGTAGATCCAAAAATGGCGACGATCCCGGCCAGCACCAGCCACTGCTGGGTACTGTGCTCCCGAAACCACTGACTGATCAAAAAGGCAATCAAAAAGGTGATGACCACCCCCCCGAGCGATCCCTCCCAGGTTTTTTTGGGTGAGATCCGGGGAAAAAGCGGGGTTTTTCCGATGCGCGAGCCCACCAAATAGGCCGCCGTATCGTTGCTCCAGGTCAGTAGTAACAGGCCAAAAACGGTATTGGCGCGAAATTCATCCCCCCGAAAAGCGATAAAATCGAGCATGGCAAAGGGAATACCGATGTACACCACCCCGAGGAGGAGAAAGGCAATGTTGGCAAAAGGCTGTTCGGAAGCGGTAAAGAGTTCGTAGATAAAGGAGAGGAAGAGCAGGGGGAAAAAGAGCAGTAGGGCGTAAATCAAAAAGTCTTCTGGCGAGTGGATCACCTCCAGCTTAAATAAGGAGATGAGCACGAAGGGCATCAAGCCCAGGATGAGGCCAATGACGCGTCGCACGCGATCGCGCTGCCCCTGGCTTCGCCGGAGGGTCAGCCCCAGAAATTCCCACAGACACAGCCCGGTGATGAGGGCAAAAAGGGCCACGAAGGAATAGCGACCTCCGTAGAGCCCGCCCAGCATGATGACCACAAAAAATACGGCCGTGACGACCCGTCTTAATAATCCTTTCATGTAATGCGTTTTATTCCCCCGCGGTATCCGGCGGTTCGGTTTGGGCGTACCGCGATCGGTAACGACCGTAGAGTCGGCTACCGATCAGGAGCAGCAAGATAAGAGAAAAAATACTAAGCCCCCAACTCACCTCCTCGGTCTCGTCGGGGTTGTAGCTGGTCCACTCGTGTTGGTAGAGGTACAGTGCGATTACTTGTACGGCATTGTTGATAAAGTGCGCAAAAATGGGGACCCACAGATTCTTGGTCCAGTACAGGAGGTAACCCAGCAGGGCGCCCAGGAGGAGCCGCGGAATAAAGCCTTCAAATTGGAGGTGGAAGGCGCTGAAAATGGTAGCCGCCAGCCAAATGGCCAGGTGGCCCCGCCCCGCCCAACGCGCCAACTGTTTTTGGAGTACCCCCCGGAAGACCATCTCTTCCCCCAGCGCGGGTAGAATGGCCACCACCAGCAGGTTGAAGAGCAGCTCGTAGGGTCGATTGCTGATCAGGAGGTTTTTGAGCAAGTCGTTGGTCGAGTCCTCCATGTCAATCATCCAGTCGGGCAGGGGCTGTTGTTGGTTGAGCCAGCAGGTCAACTGGGCCAGGGGCATGGCCACGACGATCTGCAGGTTACCGAGCGCCTGATCGATGGTGGCCGGTCGTCGGTGGAGGGATAAAAAGGGCGCCCAGGCCCGACGGTAGAGCAAAATGGCGACGAATAGGGGAGGCAGGATAAAGGTACTCAGGTGATTGATGGAGATGAACACCCGCATCAGGTCGCGGGCGTTGCGGCTGGTGCTGAAGCTGAGTTGGGCCACAATGTCCTCGTAGGGACTACCCTGGAGGTAGGCCAAGCCAAAGATGGCTCCCGCCCCGAGAAAGCCGCTGACCAGGAGGGTGAATAGCAGCAGGAACAGGATGGTTAGGGGAGGAAAGATTTGATCTTGGTCTGACAATTCCGAGCGCATCGTTCGAGTTAATTTGGCTAAATTTACCGCAAATTTAATAAATGAAACGCAGCCATTTGGAACCAACCCGTCTTAGTGTCAACCTCAATAAGGTCGCCCTCCTTCGCAACGCCCGGGGCGGCAACGTCCCCAACCTGATTCAAATCGCCAAGGATTGCGAGACCTACGGGGCCCAGGGCATCACCGTACACCCCCGCCCGGATGAGCGCCACATTCGGTATGCGGACATTCCCCTGCTCAAAGCGGCGGTGCGTACGGAATTCAATATCGAAGGCAATCCCACGCCACGTTTTCTGGAAATGGTACTCCAACATCGCCCTCACCAGTGTACCCTGGTGCCCGACGAGCCCGGGGCACTGACCTCCGATCACGGTTGGGACACCATCGGCCGGGCCGATTTCTTACGCGAGGTCATCGCGGAGCTGCGGGCGGCGGGTATTCGCGTTTCAATTTTTGTGGATCCCGTGCGGGAGATGGTGGAAGGGGCGGCCGCCGTGGGGACGGACCGCATCGAGCTGTACACCGGGCCCTACGCCCACGACTACGCGCAGGATCCCACCGCCGCCGTGGCGGAGTACCGCGCTGCGGCTGAGCACGCGGTGGGTGTGGGGCTGGGTATCAATGCCGGGCACGACCTGAATCTGGATAACCTGCGTCATTTCCGCCAGCAAGTTCCCGCCCTCTTGGAGGTCTCCATCGGGCAGGCCTTGATTGCGGATGCGCTTTACTACGGCTTGGAAAATACCATTCAAATGTACCTCCAGCGTCTGCATTCTCCAAGTGAGGCCCACTGAGGCTTACGGCGCTAATTGGGTACCGCCGCGGCTTGCCTTGCATCAAAAATTACAAGAATTAATGGATGCTAAGCTTGTTAATTTAGTGTAAACTTCTAAATTTGTAGAAGACACCTCAAGCGACCGGGTAAAAAAGGTGAGAGATTTTTGCCCGTCTTTTAGTCACGCAACTAACCCAGAGTAAGCTTGGATAGGTTGACAACCAACCTACCATTATTCCCATGTCCTTATCCTCCGTGAGGCAGCTCAAGTGACGTCAAAGCCCGAAAAAATATTAATTCTAAATTGAATAAAAATTAACCTGTGGTTAATGAACCGCGTTTAAAAAAACTACATTTGAAACTTCGTTCATATTCGTTTATAAACCTATTTGTACACTCAAAACCTAGCTTTTAGTATGAAAAGACTCAACTTAGTTTTCCTATTGCTGTTGGCGGTGGTAAGTTTTTCTTACGCCCAGCGAACAGTGAGCGGGACCATCACCGACCAGGAGGGGGAACCCTTGATCGGGGCGAGTATCCTGGCCAAGGGTACCACCACTGGAACGGTGACTGATTTCGATGGTAATTACGCTTTGGAAGTTCCCGAAGGCACGACCGAACTCGAATTCAGCTACACGGGTTTTGCTACCCAAACCCTAGCCCTGGGCGCCTCCAACGTCCTCGACGTCAAGATGTCGGAAGGGCTATTGCTCGATGCCGTGGTGGTATCGGCGACCGGTTTGGATCGCAACGCTCGCGACGTTACCTATCACAACCAGACCGTGAAATCGGACGATCTACTGACCGTGCCGAGCAAGAACTCCCTCGAAGCACTCCGCGGAAAAGTCGCCGGGGTCAAGCTCTCGACGGGATCGGGTTCGGTCGGGGCTTCCACCCGGATCGTACTCCGGGGAGAGGGTTCCCTCACCGGAGATAACAATGCACTGATCGTCGTCGACGGGATCGTGATCGACAACGAAGCCTCGCTGGGGGGAACCGATGCCGATGAGGGGGGCGCCTCCACGGGCTACGCCGACTACGGCAACCGCTTCAACGACATCAACCCCGAAGATATCGAATCGATCACCGTACTGAAGGGCCCCTCGGCTACTTCGCTCTACGGATCGCGTGGTGCTTCGGGCGTACTGTTGATTACGACCAAGAAAGGATCGAAAGGCGGCCGCCTGCGGGTGGGCATCAACTCGACCACTTCCTTCGAGCAGGCTTACGTGCTGCTCCAGCGTCAGGATCGCTACGGACAAGGCTTTGGCCTTCCCTTTAGCGAAACGCCCTCCTTCGACTCGGGAGAGAACTGGTCCTGGGGACCGGAGTTTGACGGGGTCGTTCGTCCCTGGACCAGCCCCATCGACAGTGATGGTGATGGCGACCTGGAATTCCTTTCTCGCCCCTACAGCGCCGTTCCCAACCAGTTGGAAAACTTCTTCCGCACCGGTCGGACGCTCGCCAATAGCATCAACCTATCGGGGGGTAACGAGAAAGTGACTTACTACGCTTCTTACTCGAACACCACCCAGGAGGGAATCCTGGAAAATACGGACTACAATCGGAACACGGTCAAATTTGCCTCCTCGGCCAAATTTAGCAAACGCCTGTCCACCAACTTCTCCGTCAGCTACGCCAACGTAGTACAGAACAGCGCCCAGGAAGGGTCGCGCCCCTTTGAAGGACAAAACGCCTACGCCAACGCGGTGCAGTCGCCCGTCAATATTCCCTTTACGGAATTGCGCGATTACAACAGCCCCTTCCACGACTTTGGTGGCTACTATGGTTCCTACACCAGCAATCCTTACTACATCCTCAACGAGTTTATCAACGAGGGTAGAATCGACAACTTCCTCGGTACTTTTAGCACGACGCTGAACATCATCGACGGGCTGGACCTGACCGCTCGGATCGGTACCAACGTGGTGGATCGCACCATCCGCGAAGCCACCGCTCAGTACGCCTACGCAGACCACTACGTATGGGCGGACAACCTCGTGGCCAGCACGCGTGGGGGCCGGGCCAATTCTCCCGGTTTCTTTTCGCAAACCGAAGGCACCAACAGCAACCTCGACGTGACGGGGCTGCTCAACTACAGCCGCGCCCTCGATCGCAGCGGTGCCCTGTCGCTGAACGTGACCCTGGGTTACAACAACTTTACCCGGACCACCCGCTCCGTTACCGGTAGCACCGTTGGGGGTATCATCGTACCCGAATTTTATAACCTGGCCAACAGTGTTCAGGCACCTTTGGCCTCACAGTCGAGCAGCAAGTACCGGATCATCGGTGGTTTTGCCAATGCTCAAATCGGTTACCAAAACCGCCTCTTCCTCGAATATTCCGCCAGAAACGACTGGTCTTCGACCTTGCAGGCCGAAAACAACAGCTTCTTCTACCAGTCGGTAGGGGTATCCAGCGTCGTGACGGACTTCTTCGAGAATCGCAACGAAAACATCGACTACGTCAAGTTCCGGGCTAGCATCGGTACCACCGGTAAGGATGCCCAGTTGTACGCCCTCCAGTCGACCTTTATCGGTAACCCCATTTTCCAACCCCTGGCCAACGGTCGTGACCTCACCTTCCCCCTCAACGGACAGGCTGGTTTTACCCTCGGTAACTCGATCGGTAACCCCGACCTGAAGCCCGAGCTGACGACGACCTTCGAGATTGGAGTGGATGCTACCTTGTTTAAGGATCGCGTCGATTTGGCCTACACCTACTACAACTCCCGCCACACCAACCAGCTGGTGGAAGTAAGCTTGCCGAACTCCTCCGGTTTTACCCGTACGGTACGGAACCTTGGAGAAATCTCTAACCAGGGACACGAATTGTCGCTGACCATCCGCCCGATCAAGGGCTTGGTAAAGGGCCTGACCTGGGACCTGGACCTGATCTGGTCGACCAACCAAAACGAAGTCATCGAAATCCTCGATCCTGCGGTAGATGGCGAAGAGCTGACGCTCGGAACCTTTGGTGGGGTAGCGGTAGTGGCTCGGGAAGGCTTGCCCTACGGTACTTTCCGTGGCAATGTGGTCGCTACGACCGATGCCGGAGAGACGATCGTCGATGCGCAGGGGCTGCCCATCCAGACGGAACGCCCCGAAGATTTGGGCTCCTACCAGCCGGATTGGTTGGGTAGTGTCGGTTCGAGAATCGGCTACAAAGGCTTGGTTTTGAACTTCCTGTTTGACATCCGTCAGGGGGGTAAATTCCTGTCTTACACCAAGGATTTGACCGAATTTAACGGTACGGCCTTGACGACGGTCGAACGATTCCGCGATGCTTTTGTGTTTCCCAACAGCTTCACCGAAGTTGAGGAGGGCTACCAGGTGGAAAACACCACGATGACCAACCGCTACGACTTTCTGCGTGTACAGCCTTTCTCCTCGCACCTGATCGACGCGAGCTTTGTCAAACTGCGCGAAATCGGTTTGACCTACAATGTACCCGCGAGATTTACCGAAGGTATTTTTATTTCCAATTTGACCGTGGGCCTCTTTGCGCGCAACGTCATGTTCTGGTTGCCCGAAGAAAACGTTTGGGCGGATCCCGAAATCAACGGACCCTCGCTGACGGGTAATGCCACGGGTATTGAGACCACGCAGACGCCTCCGTCGCGTTCTTTCGGAATCAACATTGGGGTGAAATTCTAAGCCACCTTCCTATTTCGCATTATTAAAAAAATATTATGATGAATTTGATCAATAAAATTTTTCTTTTTTCACTGGCCCTGTTCCTCGTATCCTGCGATGGCTTGCCAGACCTCAACGTCGATCCCGACGAGTCGCCTTCGGCGCGTCCGCAAGAAGTGTTGACCAGTGCGCTGGGCTACGCCGCCTGGGTACAGGAAAGTCGCTACAACGAGCAGGCTTTCCTCTGGGGGCAGTACTGGACCTGGGGCCCCGGCGTTTCTTTGGGCAACGATGCCCGCTACGTGGCGGAACCCGATGATCACAACAATCTCTGGGCCCGCGCTTATTCCAATGCTTTGGCCGATTTGCGTTTTCTGACGCAGAACGAAGATCCGGCTTACTCCGCCGTGGGTAAGATCATGACGGCTTACATCTACCAAGGACTGGTCGACCACTTTGGCGATGTCCCCTATTCCAATGCCCTCCTCGGAGAGATTGCGGATGGGTCGGTACTGACGCCCGAATACGACGATGCCGCTACGATCTACGTCAATTTGATTGCCCTGCTGGACGATGCCCTGACCGATCTGGATCGGACTGCGGGTAACGAAATCCACGGGGAAGACCTCATCTTTGGTGGAGACCTGAGCCACTGGGCTACCTTTGGCAAGTCCCTCCAACTGCGCATCCTGATGCGTCAGTCGGGCGTGGCCGACGTGGAGCGCGAAGTCGAGCAGTTGGTCCAGGAAGGGGACCTCATTCACAACAGTGCGGAGA
The DNA here is from genome assembly GCA_937899855.1 of uncultured Saprospirales bacterium. Classification (GTDB taxonomy): domain Bacteria; phylum Bacteroidota; class Bacteroidia; order Chitinophagales; family Saprospiraceae; genus CALLVY01. The sequence goes on from CALCCH010000387.1 coordinate 8,574, forward strand.
TTGCCCAAATGGCCTTTGCCGGTACGAGTGGCGACGAAAACCCCATGTACGCCAGTATGGAGTCGGGCATTGGTAACTTCTACGTTGCCAGCAATGCTTCGCTCAACGTACTGCGGGCGCTCAACGATCCGCGGATCAGCGCCCTGTACGACGTGGCGCCCAACATCGGCGAGATTGTGGGGGTAGACCAGGGGTCGATCGACAACGAGCCCTTTACCGCCGTACGCGAGGATTACAGCCAGGGAACGGCCGTGACGTATGGCCCCGGCAATCCCGTGATCTTTATGAGTGACTGGGAAGTGTGGTTTCTACGGGCGGAAGCTGCCGCGCGTTTTGGTACGGCCGACGATGAGGCCACGGCCTTTGCCAATGGTATCGCCGCCAGCTTTGCCTACCTGGGCGTCGCCAACCCTGGGGGGTATACCGCCAGCTTGGGTTACGATACCGGTGCTTCCATCGACGAGCGGCTCCGGATGATCGCCACCCAAAAGTGGATTGCGATGAATGGCTTGCAGGAAGATGAGGGTTGGATAGAAGCCCGTCGTTTTGACACTCCGGGCAACCCGATCTTTACCGATTTGGACAACGGAATTTTTCAGACACCCACCCGTACGGCCCTGGCGCCGGGCGTTCACCCCTCTGCTTTTCTCTATCCCGAATCGGAGCAGAGCTTGAATCCCAATTCGCCCGCCCAGCGTATTCTGACCGACAAGGTGTTCTGGGACAATTAATTTAATTAACCACAAATTTTCAAAAGAAGATGAAATACAAAATTCCATATTTGGTACTCCTGATCGGTCTGACGCTCGGCATTTCGGGTTGTATCGACCAAGAAACGGTGGAGTACACGGTGGAAAACGATTTGCAGCGCAACGATCCACTCACCCAAGTCCTGGTCAACACCCCGACGATTTCCTTCGTGGCGGGCGAACCCGGTTACGATATCGACTTTTTGGTAATTACCCCCAACAACGACGAGACCAGCCAGGTGAACGTCTATAAGGTCTTTACCGATGCGACCACCCAGTCGACTTCGGAGGAGGTACTGTTCGTGACCTACGATGTAGCGGCGGGGCAAAATACCATCAGCATTACCGATAATTTCACCTACGCGGAATTGAAGGCCGATTTGATGGTAGATGGCAATCCGCTGCCCGATGATGAGGTGGCTTTGGCCGTGGGATCCAAGTGGGACCTGCGTTTGGAGCCGGTCAACAGTGCTGGGCAAGCCACCTTTAGTGCTCCGGGCATTTCCATTGCCGTACTGAGTCCCTTTGCGGGGCTGTATGAGGTCATCGACAGCGACTACTGGCGGATTGGCGTCCAGAGTGGTGCGGCGGACTGGACCGGTAATGAGGTGTTTATTGGATCGGTCGATGCGACGACTTTCTCGCACGTCGACAACTGGGGGCCTTTTACCGCTTCCGACGGTGCGGTGGGACAGTTCCTCTTTACCCTCAACGATGACAACACGATTACGGTTATCGACGATCCTTCCCAATTGTTCTTCTCGGGAAATGATATGTTGACTTGCCAAGAGGATGGCCCTACTTTCGCCAACGTGCCCTGTGCCGGTTCGAACGTACTGGAGCCTTCTTCCGATGGGAAGCACATCATCAAATTGACCTACGGGTACTTCACGAATAATTCCGGTCCGCGGGAATTTTACGAAGTGCTGCAAAAAATCGTTGAATAATAAAAATTAAAAATAATGACTAAAATCTCTTATCAATATTGGCTATTGGGACTGTGCCTCATTGCGCTTTCGGCTTGTGGGGAGGACGATACGGACGTCTCGGAAATCACCAATGTGCCCTTTACCATCGAGTCGGTCGATGCCGGTCAGGAACTGAGTGAAAAGACGCAGGTGTATACGGTCAACTTCCGCTTGGATGAAGACCAGATTGTGGATACCAAGGTGAGTGTGACCATCGATGCGGCCAATACGACCGCTACCGTGGGGGAAGATTTTAACTTTACGCCCGTAGAGATAGAAATTCCCGCTTACGTCCGCGACGGAAGCTTCCAGTACGAAGTCCTGGAGGATTTGGATGCCGAGGACTCCGAAACGATCACTTTTGCGCTGAATGGGGTATTTGATCCCTTTGGTGCCACCAATACCCAAACCCACAGCGTGACGATCCGCGATAGCGTCTACACCGGCATGCAGATGGTCTTTGACTGGGAAGGTACTTTCGAATTTATGGATTCTGAGTTTACGCTCTGTTCCAACGTCGACCTCGACATCTACGTCCTCGACGGCGATGGCAATGACCTGGGCATCTACGATGCGGCTTCGGCCAACTGCCCCGAGGTCCTGCCCATTGAGGATTGGGACGATGGCGAGTACTTCCTCGCTTCGAACCTCTACGACAACGGCCTGGATAGCTTGTTCCTATTTGTTGATTACCCCATCACGGTAACGGCCGTGAAAGGGGGCGTATTCAAGGAGACCTTCGTACCGGAAGACATCTGGACCTCCGAGGATGAGGATTTTATCCACGATGACGTGACTACTTTTAAGGAAGTAGCCAAGGTTACGGTGTCGGGTACGACCTATACGGTTGAACTACCCGATGGTAGCCTGATCGCGACGGGCTTTGCGGGCAATAGCAACTTGCCGAGTAAGCCACACGCCGGAAAGTCGCCTTCACAGTAAGCTAGGATAGAAGCACTCGCCCACTGGCGATGGCTTCTGATATTTGGATTCCAAACGCTCCCCGTGGGTGTTTGGAATCTTTTTTTGGTCTTTTTTCCAAAAAACTCCTTATCTTTGCGTTCCTAAATTCAGCAATCGGGAGCCGTAAGGTGGATAAAACCGCGGCCCCAGCAAAACCACAAAAGAAAAATTTTAGATGTTAATCATTGACGTTAAAGAAAGCGAATCTATTGATCGCGCCCTCAAAAATTACAAGCGCAAAGTACAGCGCGTTGGTATTCTCAAGGAATTGCGCCGCCGCAAGCAGTTTGATAAGCCCTCGGTAAAACGCCGTTCGGAGCTGCTCAAAGCCGCCTACCGCCTCAAGAAATACGGCTCGTCCTAGGCGCCAGCCCTGGATCTCATCAATATTCCTTCGCCACTTCGCCCAATCACCAGTACTTGGACGGGCGTCGTGTGGATTTTAGCCCCAGAAAATGTTTTTTTTTCCCAGAAAAGTTAAATTAGGTATGTCGAGGTAGGACAGCACCATGTTCAAAGACCTACGTTAACTCGCATACCAGATGAATGCAAGCGCCTTTTTAGAGTTCTTGGAGTACGAAAAACGACTTTCTTCCCACACGCTGACTGCGTACCGCAGTGACCTCAACCAGTTTTTTACTTTTCTACAAGCCACCTACGCTCTCCCTTCCATCGCCGAAGTGAGCCATCTCCACGTTCGTTCCTGGATGGTCCACCTGACCCAGCAAAATATCCGGGCCCGATCCATCAATCGCAAGCTTTCCTGTCTCAAAAGCTTTTTCCGCTTCGAGCGCCAGCGGGGAAGCATCCAGCACAACCCCCTGCAAAAGATCGTGGCCCCCAAGACGGGCAAGCGCCTACCGACCTTTGTTCACCGCGACCGGATCGACCAATTGTTCCGCGACGTGGATTTTGGGGAGGGGTACTCCGGCCAGCGCAACCGCACCCTACTCGAACTGCTTTACGGCACGGGCATGCGGCGCTCGGAGCTCATCGGCCTGCGTGTTGGCGACGTCGACCTGTGCTCCCGAAACTTGCGGGTTCTGGGAAAGGGAAACAAAGAACGGCTGATTCCCCTCCCCCCCCACCTGGCCCAAGTACAGCCCGAATACCTGGAGGTACCTACCCACCATTTTGGGGAGAAAAAAATGGCGCCTTTATTAGATACCGATAAAGGACGCTCCCTGTACCCCAAGCTGGTGTACAACATCGTCAAACGCTACCTCTCGACCGTCACGACGGTCGAACAGCGCAGCCCCCACGTTTTGCGGCATACTTTTGCCACCCACCTTTCCGATAACGGTGCCGATCTCAATGCCATCAAGGAGCTACTGGGGCACGCCAGCCTAGCCGCCACGCAGGTGTATACGCACAATTCGATCGAGCGGCTGCGGGAGGTCTACCAACGGGCGCATCCCAAGGGCGAGGGTTCGACCAAGGAGGCCAAATAATCGGCGACCGTAGGTTTGGCAAAACAACTGCTCCGCAGCCTGGGGCGTTAAATAGAGTAGTAAACCATAAAAAATACAGTCCTAGCGAAGCAATAAATTACCCCGTGTTATCAACCACTTATTATTCACCCGGTCTGCCCTCGGGGTAGGCCCAAAATCTGTTATCTTATGAAAGTACACACTCAATCAGTGCATTTCTCGGCGGATCAAAAGCTATTGGCTTTTATTGAGCGGAAATTGAGTAAGTTGGATCAATTCTTTGATCGTATCGTAAGTGCAAAAGTGCTCCTCAAGCTGGAGAATTCCGGCCAAATTCGGGATAAGATCGCAGAGGTACGCCTGGAAATTCCGGGAACCATCCTCTTCGTAAAAGAGACCAACAAATCCTTTGAAGCTTCCATTGATTTGGCCATCGACAGCCTCCGGCGGCAGTTGATCAAGTACAAGGAACGCCTACGGGCGAAAAAACACTGAACGATTTAGGGAAATTTTCCGTTGATCGATCCAAAAAAGGCTTGGCGTAGGGTGCAAAACCGCCAAGCCTTTTTTCGTTTTTATGGTTCTGCGAGCTAGGAAAAATTAAGGGATTCTGCTATATTTGCGCTACTCTTCTGGAGGCGGTAAAAAAGCAAAAAATAAGTTTCGATTTTTGGTAAAAATTGGTATCTTTGCAACCGCGTTTGAGAAAACGATCTTGAACAATTAAAATTGGTACCCTATTTGCGGTATTTGTATTATTGTTTTTCATAATGTAAATGCCAGTATAGCTCAGTTGGTAGAGCAGCTGATTTGTAATCAGCTGGTCGGCGGTTCGAGTCCGTCTACTGGCTCTGGTTATTCCCCGGATATTGGTCGGTACGCCGGCGCTGTTTTGGAGATGAAAGACGGGTGAGCAAATGCGCTGTACGAATGCCGTTAGCATGGGGGTGCGCCGGAGTTGGAGAGCCGGGCCAGACTGTAAATCTGGTGTCTATGACTGAATAGGTTCGAATCCTATCACCCCCACTACACCAACCGCGGGAGTAGCTCAGTTGGTAGAGCGACAGCCTTCCAAGCTGTAGGTCGCGGGTT
>CALCCH010000388.1 GCA_937899855.1 uncultured Saprospirales bacterium
GAATTCAGCTGGACTTCAGTGCCCTGGCCAAGGGCTACGCTGTGGATGAGATCGGACGCCTGCTGGAGAGCCGGGGCATTCGCAACTACCTGGTCGACATCGGGGGGGAGGTGCGTACCCGGGGCAAAAACCAGCGCGGGGATTGGTGGCGCTTGGGCATCAGCTTGCCCGAGGAAGGAGCGGATATGAAGGCTATTTTTTCTACCGTCCAGTTGGACAACCGGGCGATGGCCACCTCCGGCAACTACCGCAATTACTATCTGGTGGGGGAGGCATCCTAAGCCCATACCATTAACCCCCGCACGGGATATCCCGAAAAAAGTACCTTATTGAGTGCATCGGTTGTGGCAGAAAGTTGTATCCTTGCCGATGCTTACGCTACGGCTTTTATGGTGATGGGGCTGGACTCGGCCCTGGTACTGGCCCAGGATTTGGAAGGCGTGGAGGCGTATTTGATTTACAGCACTGAGACGGGCGAACTGGCGGCGCGCAGTACCGACGGCATGAAGGCTTTTCTCCAAAAATAGATTTCCCTAACCATGGATTTTAAGCTCACCAAAGACCTTTGCTTTTTTGATATTGAATCGACGGGTTTGAACGTCATCCGCGATCGCATCGTACAAATTGCGATTGTCAAACATTTTGCCAACGGACGCCCCCCGGTGGAGCTGGTCCAGTTGATCAATCCGGGCATCCCCATCTCCGAGGAGGCCATGGCGGTCCACGGGATCCTGCCCAAGGATTTGGCAAACAAACCCACTTTCCAACAGGTGGCGCACAAAATTTTGGATTTTATTGGCGATGCCGACCTGGCCGGATACAACTCCAATCGCTTTGATGTGCCCATTCTAATGGAAGAATTTGCCCGCGTAGGCATCGACTGGGACATGTCGCGTCGTCGAACGGTCGATGTACAACGGATTTTTTACAAAATGGAGCCCCGTTCCCTCCAAGCTGCCCTGCGCTACTACTGTGGCAAGACCCTCGAAAACGCCCACGATGCCCTGGCTGACGTACACGCCACGGTAGACGTACTCCGGGGGCAACTGCAACGCTACGCCGACCAGGACATGATCGGCTCGGATGGGGAAGTGGTCGAAAAACCGGTGGTCAACGACATTCAGGCCCTCCACGATTTTACCAACGATAGCGGTATGATCGACGCTACCCAACGGATGAAGTACAACCACGAAGGGGTGGTGGTATTCAACTTTGGCAAATACCAAGGGCGTCCGGTGGCCAAGACCCTGTACGAGGACCGGCAGTACTACAATTGGATCCTCAACAAGGAATTTTCGACGCAGGTCAAGAAACTGGTGAAGAAACTGGTAAAAGAATATGAAAAAAAGCAGCGCGAATCTTAAGCTCCTCTCCGGCTGCCTTTTGCTCCTAGCGCTGGGCCTCCCAGCCTGTTACGAACCCGTCGAGGGTTGTCTGGACATCTTCGCCAGCAACTACGAGGCGGATGCCGACCAGCAGTGCCCCGACGATCCGGGCTGCTGTACCTATCCCGAATAGCGACTGTTGGTCAGCTAGTTGTTGTTGTATTCGACCTTTATCTTCGACAGCGTCTGTTTTTCTAATGGCTGCCCTGATTCCCTTCGCATGGTACAGGTTATTTACTACCTCTCGGAGGTGGAGTTGGTCGGTGCTGAGGGCAGCCTGCGGATGATCAATCGGGTGAGTGGAGACCTGGGGGAGGGGACGGCGGTGGAGCTTACGGATGACTTTTTGATCGTCGATTTTATCAAGGGGCGCAACTACACCTGGGGGAATTTCAATACGGCGGGCAGTTACGATAGCCTGCGGCTACGGCTGGGCTTGGCACCGAGTTTGACGGCGGCGGTGCCGACTTCTTTTCCCGACGATCACGAACTGAGTCTGCAGGCCGATAGCCTCTGGCGGGCCGACGAGGGGTACGCCCTGGGGCGGGTCCGTCTGGTGTCCCAAGCCGGTAGCGGGGACACCCTGAGCTACACCATTCCCGCGCTCGATAATGGCCTGGAACTGTCGTTTGCGCTACCGACCAGCATTGACTTTGGGGTATCCGCTACGCTTGAGCTGCAGGCGGACAATCAAAAACTCCTGGAAGGCATAGATTTTGTGGCAATAGGAGCGGACGAGGCCCTGGTGATTGCCGAAATTGTCAATAATCTGCCAAACCTCCTTTCTACGGGACAATGAGGCTGGTTTTATTGCTAATTTTAAACGGCACAGGCAACCCCGAACGGATTCTTCGAGTTTTATACCTGACAAGTGATGGGGAAGTCGCCCATCGCAACCAAGAAAAAAGCAGCAATCTCTTTCCCTATGTTTGACAAAGAACGTTTTTCCGTTAAATTCCTCTCGCTGGTCCTCAGCGGTCTTTTATTCCTCACGCTCCAAACGGGCTGTGAAAACAACCCCGACGATGATCTCGGTCCGATTGTGGACGTGGAGATCAACTTCAAGGCACAGTTTGATGACGAGCTGTTGTTGATGCGTAAAAATTACCAGTTGGACGACAGCACCGAGATTCGGTTTACCCGGGTGAGTTTTTACGTCTCCGATGTGGTGTTGCTCAAAAACATCAACGGCGAGGAGGAAGAAACCGATGTTTTCGACCTGCAGTTGGTCGACTTTACCGACTTTACGGAAGTCAACCCCGGTAATGTGGCCGATGGAATTAGCTTTGTCGGTACCAACGTTCCCGTAGATCGCTACGATGGCATCAAGATGGGCTTGGGCGTTCCGGCGGACCTCAATCGGACCTCGCCCGCCAAGTACGATTCGGGTCACCCCTTGGCTTCTTCCCTGCACTACTGGCAGGGTTGGCAGAGCTACATGTTCGCCATGATTGAGGGGGCCATCGACTTCAACGGGGATGGTAATTTTGACAGCGACGAGAATTTCCTCTACCACTTGGGGTCGGACGATGCCTACGAGAGTACATTTATTTACGATACGTTGACCTTAGAGGAGGGGAAAAACCCGACTTTTGAGGTCAAGGTAGACCTGCGGCGGCTGTTCCGCAAGACGGATGGAACTCCCGTATTCGACGCATCCGACAAGAAGACGACGCATAATCCCGACGATTTTGCCTTTATTTCGCAGCTGATGCTGTATTTTTCGCAGGTCTTTTCCCTGTAGGGCACTTTGAACCAATAAAGCAGATCACAAAACAGCCATGTCAAGATTCCTCCTTCTCACTTTTCTAGCGGGATTACTCTTTCTGATCGCCTGTAAAAAAGACGACTCCATGGCGTGCAATGCCACTGAAGAGGGGGGGCTGCTGGATATCGAGTACGATCCCAGTCCTTACAATCTGGTTATCGGGGAAGGCTTGCCCGTATCGATGCCCATCCCCACGGATAATCCGCTGACGGTGGAGGGGGTCGAACTGGGGCGGCACCTGTTTTACGATCCCATTTTATCGGTAGACAGCTCCATGTCCTGTGCGACTTGCCACAATTCGCAAAGCAGTTTTACGGACAACCTGCGTTTTAGCCCGGGCGTCGATGGTATCTTTGGCAAGCGCAGTGCCATGAGCTTGCTGGATTTGGGCTTCAACCAAAACGGTTTCTTTTGGGGCGGCGGAGTCGCTACCCTTGAGCAGCAGGCCCTGATGCCGATCACCGACCCCATCGAGATGCACAATACCTGGGATAACGTGATCGAAAAATTTCAAGAGCATCCCAGTTATCCGCAGATGTTCCGGCGGGCCTTTGGCATCGAGACGCGGGAGGACATCACCAAGGAGCTGGCGGCTAAGGCCATCGCCCAATTTGAACGCATCCTAATCAGCAGTGGCAATTCCCTCTACGACCGCGCCATTCGGGGGGAGTACTTTTTCTCCGACGCCGAGCTCAATGGTTACCAAATGTTTTTCGATATCGGTTCGGGGCTACCCGACGCCGAATGCGGACACTGCCACAACATTCCCCTCTTTACCACCAACGAATACACCAACAACGGCCTGCAGGAAGCCGCTACGCTGGAAGACTTTAAGGACAAGGGACACGGCCTCATCACCGGCGATCCCTTTGACAATGGCACCTTCCGTATTCCCACCCTCCGCAACATCACCAAATCCGCTCCCTACATGCACGATGGCAGCCTCGCCACCCTCGAAGAAGTGATCGAGCATTACAATTCGGGCGGCAAGCATTCGCCCAATAAGGACGGGCTACTCCTGCCCCTCGGCCTTACCGAGGAGAACAAGCGCGACCTACTCGCCTTTCTCAAAATGTTGGAAGATCCCGACTTCAACGAAAACCCCGCTTACTCCTCGCCCTTCGATTAAGCCCAACGGGTCGATTTCCAGCCTCGCCACCAATATATTTTTTTCCAATATTTTTTCTACCCGTAAATTGGTATGCCTTTTGTCAGATAGTTGTTGAAGGCTACCGTTGATAAGCCGCCTTCCTTCCCCCGCCGACGAAAGTTGGCCCTCCCCTACAGCCGCTTTCTCCCTAGCGGTCGATTTTACCCCTGATTTTAGGATAAACTATTGCGCTTTCGAGTGGTCCGCTACTCGGAATACCTAGTGAGGTCCACGCTCCCCCCGGTCAGTTATTTTATCGAGCCAAAATTGTAAAACGTAAAGTCTGTATTGCCATCATGAGAAAGCACAACACCGCGGTGTTAGCGCTCCTGCTACTCCTATGCACCGCACTACGGGGACAAGACCAAAATCGCACTTCTTCCGAGGCCCTGCTTCCATTGCAGGAGCTGCGGTCCGATCCCGATCAACTTTCCAGAATTCAGCAAGCCCAACGGTACTACCTGCACCTACGCTTCGAGGCGGTACCCAATGCTAAGCTGCTGGCGCGTCTGGCGGATTTGGACATCCAGCTCGTCGCTCCGATTCAGCAAAATACTTACTGGGCCAGCCTGCCCGCTAGCATCGACACCGAGCAATTGCGGGACTTGGGAATCCAAGGGGTCGCGGCACCGACGGCCCAGCAGAAAATGTCGCGGGCCCTGCGTCAGCAGCAGCGCCCGACCTGGTCGACTGCCGGGACGGAGGAAGTCGAGCTGGCCATCAGCTTTTTCCCCAGTACCCCCAGTCCCCTCATCGATGCTGTTCTAAACGACCTGCAAGCCACGGAGATCGGACTTCGCCACAACCGTGGAAGCCTGATTTTGGCTCGCCTGGCCACCAACAAGGTCGCTACTCTCAGTGCCCTTCCCGTGGTACGTGCCCTGGACTACGTCCAAGAGCCCGATCAGCCACTGAACTACGAAATTCGCAGCGCCCAGCGGATCAACGCCGTGCAGTGCATCGTACCCGGCAGCCTGAACCTGCGCGGACACGGCGTCACCATCGGGATTGGCGATGGGGGCGAGCTGGGCGAACACAAAGATTTTGCGGGCCGGGTCAACAACGAAGCCTCCGGTACCTATAGCTCCTTCGGTGCCCACGGTGATCACGTAGCGGGCATCATCGGAGGATCCGGTGCGCTACACCCTCGCCACCGGGGAATGGCTCCCGAGAGCGAACTGATTATTCAAAAGACCAGCCTGATTACCTACTATACCAATGATTACGTCAACAATTACGGTATGGTGCTGACCAATAATTCTTACGGTACCACGTCCAATTGTGAGATCAACGGGACCTACAACTATTCCAGCCAGAGCCTCGACCAACAGATGCTCGATTATCCCGAGCTGTTGCACGTCTACGCGGCGGGCAACAACGGTTGGGAGACTTGTGGGGATTTTCCCAAATCCTATCATACCGTGCTCCGCTACTACCAGGCCGCCAAGAACGTCCTGACGGTGGGGAACGCCAAAGACAACCGAACGATCAACCCCAATTCGAGTCGCGGACCAGTCGACGATGGGCGGATCAAGCCCGAGATTTGTGGGGTGGGAACCAAGGTGACTTCCACCGGGCGGGATTACAACTACTGGAGTGCCACGGGGACGAGTATGGCCGCACCCGCCGTGGTGGGCACGATGGCCCTGATGTACGAGCGCTACCGCGAACTCAACGGCGGCGCCAATCCCAGCGGTGCCCTGATGAAGGCCATCGCCTGCAATACGGCGGAAGACCTGGGAAACGTGGGGCCCGATTACACCTTTGGCTACGGCATGATCAACGCCCGTCGGGCCATCGACGCCATCGAAGAGGATCGCTTCCTGACGGGAAGTGTGGAGCACGCCCGTACCGAGCAGCATACAATTCCCGTACCCGCGGGGGTCGAGCAGGTCAAGGTGATGCTCTACTGGCACGACGCGCCCGCCGAGGCCGACGCCACCGTGACCCTGGTCAACGACCTGGACCTACTCGTACAAACACCGGACGCTAACAGTTACACCCCCTGGGTACTCAATCCCAATGCTGCCAACGTCGAGGACCTGGCTACGCGGGGCGTGGACCGGCTGAACAACATCGAACAAGTGACGATTGATACGCCTACGGGTGGCAATTATACGATCGAAATCAATGGATACAACGTCCCCATGGGACCACAAAATTACATCCTGACCTACGACTTTGTATACTCCGAAGTAGTGGTGACCTTTCCCGTGGGAGGCGAAACCTTTGATCCGGGGACGACCGAGCGCATCCAGTGGGATGCCGAGGTTAGCAACACCGATTACTTTACGGTGGAGTGGAGCCCGGACAACGGAGCGACCTGGGAAGTGGTCAAGAGTGGGGTGGCGCCCAACGTCCGCTACGCCAATTGGGTGGTGCCCAACACCATTACCGAGCAGGCGCGGATCCGGGTGAGCAAGTTCAACACCAGCGTAAGCGACGAAAGTGATTTTGAATTTAGCGTATTGGGGGTACCCGATGCCCTGGCGGCTCAGTCGGTCTGTGCGGGCTACGTCCAGCTGACCTGGTCGCCGGAGACTTACGCCACGGCTTACGAGTTGATGCAATTTGTGGATGAAGAAATGGTGACCATCGCCACGCTAACGGATACCACCTACACGATTGAGGGAGGACTGAGCCTGGGAGAGATGTACTGGTTTTCGGTACGGGCCATCGGGCCGTCGGGGGGACGGAGCGAGCGGTCGGAGGCGATTTCCTGCGTGCCGCAGATTGTGACGCCTTGCGATTGGGAAAACGATGGCTTGCTACACGGCGGATTTACGGAATTGCGGGGACGCTTCAATACCTCCAGCGCGCTAAGTGGCAATGAGCTGATCAGCGTACGGATTGAAAACATGGGGGTCAATGCCCTGGAGGAGGTCAAATTGTACTATCAAGTCAATAACCAGACGCCCGTGGAGGAAACCTACACCGGAAATATTCCCGTGGGAGAGTCCGCCACCTACGTCTTTAGCCAGGGAGCTGATCTGTCCAGTCCGCAGCAATACACGATTCGCGCCTGGATGGAAATCCCCGGAGATACCCACCCGGAAAACGACAGCCTGAGCGTCCCGATGCGGGCCACCCAGCTGGGCTACGGAGCCCTGTCGCTGCCCCACATCGAGACCTTTGAGGACCTGGGCCCGGCGAGCGACTTTACCGAAAGTCAAATTGGTCCCAGTGGCTTGCTCCTGTGGGATTTGGAATTGGGGGCAGGCAGTTGGGGCTTTACCGAGGCCGACGAGAACGGCGGCAACGCCCTGACCATCGGCAATTCGGGCTCGGACGACAATACCTACCTCAACCAAGCCACCCTCAACCTGGAATTGTCCGCCCTGGCGGGTACCAACGAAGAGGTGTATTTCATCTTTAGCTACAAGAGCAATTTGGGGGTCTACACCAACGGAACCGCTCCGGCACTGAACGAGAATACGGTGTACATTCGGGGTTCCGAAAATGATCCCTGGTTTCAGTTGTTGGCGCTGGATATTGATAAGAACTGGAAGAAATCCGAGACGATCGACCTGACCCGGATCCTACAAACCCTGGGGCAGGACTTTTCGGCGACTACCCAGTTGCAGTTTCGCCAGCAGGGGAGCGTAGGGCTGGTCCTCGACAATATCAGCATCTCGACGCCCAGCCGTTTGCCCGTGACGATGGATACCTTTAGCGCCCAGCGCCTCGGTGAAGATGCGGTACTCAAATGGTCGACGCGGACGGAGGAGGGCAATGACTTTTTTCTGGTCGAGATGGCGGAAGGCGTCGCAGGAGTGCTGGAAGACGACTTTCGGGTGATCGGTAAGGTGATGGGGCAGGGCTTCTCCAACCAACTGACCGATTATACCTTTGTGGATCAGATCGAACGCAAACGGGGGGATCGCTACTACCGCTTGCGACAGGTCGACTTTGGGGGCAACGCAACGGCCTCCGAGTTCCGGGTGGTTTCCTTCCCGGTATTGGAGGAGGAGCTGGTGTTTTATCCCAATCCCTTTATGTACCATTTTAATATTTACTACGAAGTGGATACCGATCAGGCGGTGACGGTACGGCTGATCAACGCCAAGGGCCAGACCATAATGGAGGAGCAGCACCTGTTCCAGCAGGGCCGTCACGAATTGGCGATGAACCTCGATTCCGGCTTACCGGGAGGGCTCTACACGGTACAGATCGTTTATCCCAATCAAAAAATGAGCAATTTCCGCCTGACCAAGGCTTTGGACTGATCCCGTCCGAGGGGCAGCTGGCGGGGCCAGCGCCCAGCGTAAGCCGGGAAAAGCAATGGATAAAGAACTTTATGGCAAAGTGACCGACTCCTTCGGGGAGTCCACTCTGCAATTTTGGCATCGATTTTTAGAATGAGCATCTCTGATCTGACTCGGAGATGCTTTTTTTTGACAAAAAATGGGGCAAATATCCATTTGGATACGGTACTTTTTTTCACATTAATCGAGTAAATTATTGGTATAAATAACTGATAATCAATAACTATATACGCTAGATCGCTAATTTTTATTTACACAAAGGCGCGAAAGTGTCCTTTTTTGCCCTGGTTTATTTATCGATCATTGTAATGTGATTGATGCGGAGGGAAAGAAAAAGTGAAAATGGAATCAGTCACCCGGGCTTGATCCAGCGGCCAGAAAAGCTGATCCGCGATCGCCCCTTCAACTTGGATATGTTCATGGGATTATAATTTGTTGTAGTGAGTCGCATTTCCGCCAAGGAACATGCGACTTCCTTTTTCCGGAGCTTTTTGATGGATCCTTTCCTTCCCCCTTTCCCAATGTCAACCCGCCATACTGCCCCAGCGGGCATCGACTGTTCTCCCTTCTTTTTTGTGCTTACCATTAAGTACCGCGATCGCCTAGCGAAACCTCAGATTGGTCCAATCGTCTCCGGGGGCTTCGTCGGCTTGGTCGAAGAGAAAAAAAATCAGGGCCAGGCCCTTGTCTTCGGCGTAGAGGGCCAGCAATTTGCAGTGTTGGCGGGTGGAAAAAGCGGTCTTGGGTTGGAAGAAAACGATGCCTCCCCAGTCGGCCCGGTATTGCTCTTGGACTTGGTCCGCGGGGATGCTGTGGACCGCCAGGGTGGAGTGGGCGCCGTTGCTGGCCAGGTGGGTGGCGGTGGTCAGGCAACGCAGCTGGGGCAATGCACTGAGTGGTGAGCCGTCGTTGGGAAGGATGCGATAGCGGATTTCCAGGCGGGATTTTTTCTTCCGCAGGGCGTGATCACAGGGGAAAAAAGCGTTTTGAAGCGCTCGCAGGGGCCGAAATTGTTGTTCGACGGGTTCGAAATACTCGATTTGGGCCGCGTCGAGCTGCTGGACAAAGGCGGCGGGTAGGGGCGCTTGAGCAGTAGCGCGCCAAGCGGCGACGGAGAAAAGCAGTAACGTCAACAAGGAGCAACGGATCATTGAGACGGGGGTTGGTCCGAATGATAAAGGTACGAGACTTTTGGGGGAGTGTCGATGGCTCAACGGCGGTTGTTCCCTTTGCGGGTAAATATTTGCCGAAAGAGATAGGTCAAAAACAGCAACATATTTTGAATTTTTGGGTCTGGATTAGCTTCTAGCCTATACATAATATTAAAAAGCATTCGGAAATGCAATTTTTTCGGACCGCTAAGCCATTGTAGAACAGTTTTGAATACATTTCTAAAATAAAATGTATCCAAAACGACCCTTAACGTCTGCTTTTTCCACTTTCCCCCTAAAATAGGCTCACATCCCCGTGTACCACCCGCCGTTCGCCATCCAAAAATTCCAGCTCAATCACGTAGACAAAGACTCCCTGCCCCAGGGCCTGCCCCTGGTACAATCCATCCCAGCCCTCTCCTTCGGCGTTGGGCGTTAGGTTTTTCCGATCGTAAAGGGTGGCTCCCCAGCGATCGAAGATTTGCATCCGGGCCACCGAGACGAGGTTGGCGCCGCCGTAGACCATAAAGTAATCGTTTTGACCATCGCCGTTGGGAGAAAAGACATTGGGAATAAAGAGATCGCGATTGGGAAGCACGCGTACTTTCACCTCATCGGTGGCAGTACAACCGTATTCGTCACTCACCACGACCCGGTAGGTCGTATGCTCGGTGGGCTGTACCTCATTGGTGGTACAATCGTCGCAAATTTTTTCTTCCGTACTGGCGGTCCACTGGTACTCGAGGTCCGTGTTGACATTGACCAGGGCATCGAGTGCGACGCGGTCGCCCAGGCGGATTTCAAAATCTTCGTTGAGGGCGACTTCGACGGGCGAGTTGCGTTCGACTTCAAAGTCGCGGCGCTCGACACAGCCGTACTCGTCGCGGACCTCCACGCTAAACCAGCCGTGGGGCAGGACCACCTCGGTGCTCGTGGCGTCCAGAACTTCGCCGTTCTGCTGGTACCAGGTGTAGGTATGGGATTCGTTTTCGGTGGCGAGAACCAGCTTGGCCGTACCCGTCACCCGTTCGCAGAGGGCGGGGCTGGTTTGTACGTCCACAATCTGGGGCCCCGCTGCCGCGTCAACTTCGGTTCGTACGGTGGCGGTACAGCCCAGCTCATCACTCACCGTGAGGGCGTAGTCGCCGGCGGTCAGGTCGGTCAGGTAGCTGGTGGTGGCGCCATTGCTCCAGGTGTACTGGAGGGGTTCAAAACCCCCGTCAATGGCGACTTCTACCCAGCCGTCGGCCCGTTGGCAGCGCTCGGGATTGTTGTCGATCACTTCCAGTTGCAGCGGCTGTACGGCCGGCATGGGGGCGGTAAATTCGGCGCGGTCGATCCGCAGACAGCGGTCGTTGCTGATGACGGTGGCCCGCAGCTGGTAGTGGGCACGGTAATCGCTGAGGCGAATGTCGGCCTCGGTGTGGGCCAGGAGGCTATCGTTGAGCCGCCATTGGAATACTGGGGCGGAACCCCAGTATTCTCCAGTGGCAGTAAATTGTACGGAGGCGCCCGGACAGACGCGTTCCGCACTGGCATCGATTTCAAGTTGGGGGGTATTGAGATTACTGACTTGCATTTTGATGGCTGCGGGTTCGAGCAGGTCGGTGGTGGTACAGGGGCCGGTGAGGCGGACGCGGCAGCGTACTTCGGCGCCATCCTGGAGGGTGGTGCTGGAGAATACGGGCGCGTCGGGACCGATGCGGTGCCCGTTGACGGACCATTCGTAGCTGGCGGCTTCCAGGTGCTGGCCGACGATTTCAAAGTGGGCGGCTTCGCCCGCACAGATGCTGTCGCTTTCGGTGTGGAGACTAGCCGTGGGGCTCAAAATGGGCAGTACGCTCATACGGATGGGGGTGGCCACTACGCTGCTGCTCGTGACGCAGGGGGCGCTGCTGTTGGCGGTGAGGGTGACGATTTGTCCATCCCGGAGATCATCGGCACTCAGGATTGGCCCCGTCAGAGGCTGGAGTTCGCCGTCGATGCGCCATTCGTAGCGGGGGTTGGGCCCCAAGTTTTCCCCAACCGCCGTAAAGTGAACCAGGTCGCCCTCGCAGAGCACTTCGGCGGTGGCCAGCAATTGGATGCTGGGATCCAAGCTGGTGGTGATGTCGACCGCTACGCCTTGGGTCGCTACCGCACCGAGGCCCAGACAGGGCCGTTGGAAGCTCATTTCACAGTGTACCACATCCCGATCGGAGAGGGTATTGATGACGAAGAAGTTGTTGTTGACGTTTTGCGCCTGCCCGTTGACGAACCACTCGTAGGAGATGTCGCTCAGGCCCGCGAGGCCATTTTCGGTGCTGGCGTTGAAGAAGATGTCCTGTCCGGTGCAGTATTCTACCCGTTCGACCACCAGTTCCAATTCGGGGCTGGCGACCGGTACGATGATGGCGATCAAGATAGGATTGGAGACGTGACGGTGCGTATTACACAATTGCTCGAGTTCGAGCACGCATTCCACCACATCTCCATCCTGGAGGTCGTCCGTCTGAAAAACCGTACCGTGGGCTCCATTGACGGCCTGACCATTAATCGTCCACTGCAATGCCACCCCAGGGTGGTAGTTGAGGATGTCGGCATGGAAGGTGACGATTTCGCCCGTGCAGGGTTGTTCTGACGAGCTGCTAATGCTGACCGCAGGCAGCAGACCCGTGTGGGCCTGTCCTTCGAGGTATTTTAAAATATTTTCGAGTAGTAGGGGATTGGAGTAGTTGCGGATCCAATCCTGATCCGAGGAGGTAACGATTTTGCCGTGGGCGGGGTTAGGGGATTCGTAGATAAAACCGTACGAACGGTCTTGGTAACGGAGGAAGGGGCGGATAGTGCCATCCCCATTGCCGTAGGTTCCGTACCAAAAATAGTTGAGCTGATCGACGGTATTGTAATTGTCGCGCAGGGGCGATTCGACTTGCATGGGTACTTGCTGACCAGCTCCCTGACCGGTCCAGTTGAACTGTCCGCCGAGCTCGTCCACCAGGTATTTAAAGGTGAGGTTGCCCGCGTGGGTAAAGAGGTATTCCGACTGGAGGTAAAGCTGGCCCCCCAGGCGTACAAATTCTTTGATGTGGGCACTTTGCGTAGCGCTGAGGTCGATCAGGCCGGAGGAAACCACCAGGATGTCGGTGTGGCGCAAGTTACAAGCATCATCGAGGAAATCGTAGGTTTCGATCTGGGCGTCGTGTCCGAGTACCAGCGCGGCGTTGTACCAGTTGAGGTCCATGGTCTGCGCCGGGTGGAAAGACTGACTTTCCAGGATGGTTACGTGAAGCGCGGAGGCGCTGGAGCAGAAAAGGACAAATAAGGAGATTGTGGTGTAAGTTTTGGTAATTGTGGACGTCATCCGTAGTCACCATTTGGTGGGGGAGGATTAAAAAATTGGTTTACTCTAAGATTCGTAGGGAGGATAGTTGGCATTCTACCGAAGGCGGGGTAAACGGAGAACGCGGTCGTTGTAGAAGAGGGAAGTAATTAAAATTGTAAGATTCGTTGACACAAATATAAGCGGCTTGGACCGTTAACTCAAGGCGTAAAAATGAAAAACAATAATGTTTTAAAAAATTATGTGACGGGCTAAACGTGGGATACATCAAGCGCAGTGGGCATGCGGCGGGGGCGGCGGCCAGCATTTGCGGGCGTGGTGCTCGGTGTCCAGTTGGGGTTTTGTAACGTCGTTTTTTGTATTTGGAGCGCGCTGTGTTTGTTTTTTTTTCTAAAATCGCCTGCGGAGGGCGAGGGCCCTTGTATCCGAGGTGTAAACGGCGGATAATAAGAGCCGATTTTGCCAGCGGCGGTGCAGCTCGGGGATCAGCAGTCCCATGCCCGTGCCGACGATGGCACCCACGATGACGTCGCTGGGAAAATGTTTGAGGGCTTTGATGCGGTAGAGGGCCACCATGGCGGTGGGAAGGGTAGCGCCCCCGTACCACCACCATTTTTTAGCTCCCAGGCCGGGGTGGTAATCGCAATACAGTTTGGCGGCGAAGAAGGCGCCGGTGGCGGTGGAGGAGACGTGGCCGCAGAAGAAGGAAATGCGGAAGCAGCCGTTG
>CALCCH010000389.1 GCA_937899855.1 uncultured Saprospirales bacterium
CATCTCCATTGAAATCCCCCAGCGCGGGAGAACTGTTACCCTGGATCGTCAGATACTGACAATCAAAGCCAGTGCCCGTCGAATAACAAACGTGCCACAAACTATTACTACCCGTATAACCCGCCATATCCGTCTGACCATCTCCATTGAAATCCCCCAGCGCGGGAGAACTGTTACCCTGGATCGTCAGATAATAGCAATCAAAGTCCTGTGAAAAAGAACTTGTGGTGTAAAGGAATAGGAATAGGAATAGTAGAAAGGTAAAACCCCGTTGGTAAAGCATGAGCAATGGTTTTGGTTAGAAATGTTTTACACCCCAAGCGACTAACAAACTAAATGTAAATTTCCTTTTAAGTGTTACAAAGTAGAAACTTTCTAATCATCTGCACGCTTCATCGAACCACGAGTATCTATCCCCCTGCACAAAATCACTAGGCCAGACAAACAAAATAAACTCTATGATCAACAACGCGAAAATTGCAATCAGTACGGAAGCGGCGGGCGTGAGGGTATTTTGCGCCAGGTCGCTGGGTAAGATAAATGCCGTCAGCCAGATTTTTTTGTAACAAAATTAGAGTAGGAAAATGCTCAGGAAAGCGTAAGGTCGATAGAGGCCCAGGGCCGATATGAGACCAATCGCCAGCAAAATGCTGCCCAGGATAGCCATGATGAAAGGGGCCTGACCTTCCCACAGTACGTATTGTTCAGAAAAATCGGGGCGAGCATCAAAACCAAAACGCGGAAGTACAACAGGGCAATCCATTCATTGGGCTGGGTGAGTTGATCGCTCGTGACGGCAGTAAAAAAATACTGCTGATTGGGACGGCGGCGAGGAGAAAACCAAGGTATACGATCCATAAAGCCTACTGATCTAGGCGGGCGTACTCGGATTGCTGCAGAGCAACGTGGACCAAAATGACCTCTACCCCCGAGTGGGTGTGCCCCACAAGGTAAATGGCCTCCTAAAGAGTGGTAAGCGCCAAATTCAATTGTGGGAACCGTCAATAAGGTAGCGCCGCAAATAATCCGTGTACGATGTTTCATTGCTGATTTAGCGGGTATCTGAAAATGTTTTTGATGGCAGTTTGAGCGGATTTCAGCTCTACTCGACGCTCCTTTTTTCTGGCGTATGACACCATCGCTAGGGTTGAAAAAAGAGTGAAAGGTCAGGTTCTAAAGATGCCAAAGATGCGGCGAAGGATAATTTTCGGATACACCCTGAGTACAAACCACATAGCTTTGCAGGTTTTTCACCCTTTGTTACCATCTTTTGGTAAACGCCAGCAAACAAAACTTTCCGGTTTGTACTCAGGTAAGCCGGTCCGTTTGCCAGCGGGCCAAGCCGCTTTCGTTGAGGGGGTAGGGAAAGGCCTCGTCGGCGAGGGAAAGAAAAAACTGATCTTCCGGGTGATCCCCGTAGCCATAGCAGTACGCCGGCTGCTCCCGCTCGATGATCTGGGCGAGCCGTCGTTGTTTTTCCTCCCCATGACAATTTTTGCCCCAAATTTTTCCGGTGTAAAAGTCGCCACGTTGTATCCACTCCGTTCCCACCACTTCCATCCCCCACCCCCGGGCCCAGGCCCCCAACCAAATATCCGACGAGGCCGTCAGCAAGTACAAGCGGTGCCCTCGGGCCCGGTGCCAGGCGAGGACATCCAAGGCTCCCGGGTAGCAATGGCGCGGCAACCAATGCTCGGCGTACTGCCGCCCCCATTCCGCCAGATCGACCACCGGAAGATCCGCCAAAAAATGAGCGAACAAGCGTTCCTTCAGTCGAGTATTGGAATAGCGCCCCGTGTAGTAGGACAAAATCCAGGGAGCCAGCTTAAAGGCCGCCAGGTAGAGTCGTCCTTCTCCGTGGATAAAACGGATAAAATCGAGGAGGGAATCCCGGGCGTAGATGGTGCCATCGAAGTCGAAAACGGCGAGGGTGGGCTTGGCATTCACAGGCGGAGGCGTTTGAAAAAACTTTCCGGCAAGTGCCGGATCACCCACATGATGGGACGCCAGAGGGCCTTGACGTAAAGGCGATTTCGCCGCCCGAGGTGGGCCCGCCAGATGGCCTCAGCCACCGCCTCCGGGCTGGCGGTCAGGAAGGCGGGCGTCGCCAAATGCGCGATCATCTTGGTGCGGACGTAACCCGGTAATACGGTCAGTACCCGCAGCCCCCGTTGCTGTCCCCGCTGGCGCAAGCCACTCAAATAAGTCGTCCAGGCCGCCTTCGCCGCCCCGTAGTAGTATTTGCTCGCCCGGCCTCGTTCGCCCGCCTCCGAAGAGATCGCGATGATGCTGCCGGACCCCCGTAGCAATAGGGGCTCCACCAGATGCGGCAGCACCGACACCGCTCCGGTAAAATTACTCGCGATGATCCGTTGGGCTTCCGCAAAATCGCGCTCCGCCTCGGTCTGCGTTCCCAAATAACCCACCGCCACCAGCACCACATCCGGTAGCCTCGGCAGGGCCGCCACCCAATCCGCGTGCCGCTCGTATTCCAGGGCATCCCAGACGAAGTGCTGGACTTCAGCCCCGTGGTCCGCACGAATTTGTGCCATCAGGTCCAACTGCGCAGCGTGGCATTCCCGACTGGCCAGCCAGAGCTGAAAACCGGCCGCCGCAAAACGCCGGGCGCAGGCCTTGGCAATGTCCGAATTGGAACCCAAAATCAGGATGGAGGGAGCGGACGCTTTCATGAGATACCGAGTCTTTGGGATTGGAGCGAGTGAAAACGGTCGGGATGGGGGAAGGCCGTGGGGTACATCTGCTGAAAATGGGGCTTCGACAGACGAGCGTCTTTGGCCAGGTATACCCGTCCACCGTATTGGATCACCAGTGCATCAAGTCGATCGAGAAGGGCCAGCACGGCGGGACGGCGGGGAAAGTCGAGGGCCAGGGTGTAGCCCTCGCGGGGAAAGGACAGGGATGCGACGGGCAGCTTTTCCGGTCCCAATAGTTTCAATACGCTCAAATAAGGCCAGATCCGTGCCGCTTCGATGGCTCCCAAGATGGCCTCCAAGCCCACTTCGCTCGTAGCCAGCGGCAGTACGAATTGATACTGCACAAAGCCCTTCGTTCCGTACAGGCGATTCCAGTGGGTAATGGTATCCAGGGGAAAGAAAAAGGAGGCGTAGGGTTCGATTCGCACTTGACGACGGCGGCTTTGGCGGTGGTAATAGACCCGATTAAAACCACGCAGGGTGGTCGCATTGAGTAGTGGGGTGGGAAACCAGGTGGGAACGAACCAGTGGCGGCGCTTTTTCCAGGCCAACGGCTGCGCCCGGTAGGCCGGTGGCAATTCCGCCCGACTCAGGGGGCGGGGGGGGGCCCCCCCCCCCCCCCCCCCCACCGCGGGACGAACACCCAAAAAACACCCAGCCACACACGAAAAAGAACAAACAGACCCC
>CALCCH010000390.1 GCA_937899855.1 uncultured Saprospirales bacterium
CGTTTTCAAAATACGGGCAACGACGTGGCCTTTGACGTCCAAATCCGGGATACGCTGGAGGCCAATTTGGATGCGAGCACTTTCCAAGTGCTGGGCAGTAGCCATCCCCTCCAGCTTAATACCTCTTTGACCGATTCGCGCTTTTTGGTTTTCGACTTCCCGCGGATTTTCTTGCCCGATAGCGCCTCTAATCCCGCTGGCAGTCAGGGCTACGTGACCTTCCAGATCGATGCGGTAGACGGGCTACCGGAATCAACCCTGATCCAAAACCGGGCGGGGATTTACTTCGCCGCCAATCCGCCGATCATCACCAACTTTACGCGCAACCTGATGGTGAGTGAGCTCCCGGTCGATGTGGGGCTGGATCCCGACCCCGGCGTAGCGCGGCTGCAAATCGTACCGAATCCGACGACGGGGGAGGTCTTTTTGGCGGGCAACGAATTGCGGAGTGGCGACTTATCCGTTTACGATGCGCTGGGGCGGCGTTTGCGTGGCGTCCCGTTCCGAGTGGGCGAGGCCCTCGACCTCGGCGATCTGCGGCCCGGGGTGTACTGGATTACCCTGCGGGGTGAGGATCGGGTGTGGAGTGGAAAAGTGCTCAAGCAGTAAGTGTTTGAGATTTTGATAAAACAAGAAAAATTGTGTAATGAAGAAGCTTAGTTTGCGGTGGACCCTGTGTTTGGTCTTTAGCTGTTGGTGTACCTGGGGGCTACTGGCCCAGTGCATCGGCAATTTCATCCGGTTTGACGAACAGCACGAAGTGGATGGGTTCTCAGTATTGTATTCCGATTGTACTGAGATTTTGGGGGATGTGGTCATAGTGACGGGGTACGGGCCAGACTCGATTCGCCACCTGGATGGCTTGCTCAATGTTGTGAAGATTGGGGGGGAGCTGACGATCAAGTCGGCTTCTAATGAGAGGGTGAATATCGACCTGTCCGGTTTGCGCAACCTTCAAGAGATTGGGGGGAGCTTGGTGATCTTCAACTACGATAGCCTCGATTTTACCAGCTTGGCTGCCTTGGAACACCTCGGGAACGGGCTTTTGCTGCGCTACAGTACTGCGGAGGATTTCAGCGGTTGGGAGCAATTGAAAAGTATGGGTGGCCGCCTTTCTTTGGGCAACGTTCGGATGAAAAGTTTTGCGGGGCTCGATAGCTTGCGTTCCATTGGTGGGGGCTTGTGGCTGAGTAGTTGTTTTATCGAGGGGACTTTGGGCATTCCTAACCTGCGTTCGATAGGAGGAGATATTGCTTTGAGCAATACCTGCTTCGAGAGTTTTGTGGGGATGGAAAATCTAGTGGATGTATCCGGGAGCATCAGTATCTACAACTCGGAGCCACCGACGGCCGCGGAGCCACTTTGTCAGAGCGGCAGCCTGCGCGGTTTGAGTGGGATCGATACTTTGCGGGCCTTGGTACTGAGAAATACAGGCATCAAGGATTTGGGGCAGTTGAGTAGCCTCAAGTGCCTGACGAGGGGGATCCAATTTATAAATAACCCCTACCTGGAAGACATTAGCGGCTTGTTGTCTTTGGAGGCGATTGGGTGGCACCTGTACATTACCAAGGCGAGTAAGCTGACCAGCCTACGGGGTTTGGATAACTTGCGCACCATTGATTCGTCCTACATGGTCCTGATTGAGGATAACGATGCGCTGGTCGACATTGAGGCCCTGCGCAATGTAGACCTCTTTGGTACGGCTGGGGTCTCCATCACGGAAAACGCTCAGTTAAACGTTTGTGATAATCTCAATCTGTGTGCGTACTTTGCCAACGGTGGAGAAGGCAATATTCGGGAAAACGGCACCCGGGGTGGCGGCTGCTACGATACGGACGAATTGCTGCTCTCCTGTACCGATAATCTGGGTAAGGTCCAGTTCCACATTTTCTACGACCGCAACCAAAACCAGGTCCAGGACCCCGACGAGGGCTTTTTCTCCGATGGCAGTATTTTGGTCGAGCCGGACAGTGTGGTGTACTTTCCCCAGTCCAATGCTCCCGGCCGTATTCTCCTGCCACCCGGCTCCTACACCGTCCGCTACAATGCCACCGCCCAGCCCGAATGGAACCTCACCACCGATTCGAGTAGCTTTGAGATTCAGATCGACGACAGCAGTAGCAGCTTTTGCGCTGACCTCTCTTTTGGCGTATTTCCCAATGTCGAGCGCAACGAAGTGCAGACCAACCTGGGCGGCTTGTTTCCCCGCTGCAACGTCCCCAACCTGCTCCAACCCCACGTCAAAAACCTAGGGACCACCATCGTGGATGGCACCCTGTGGCTGGAGGTGGACGAGAACCTGGAGAACGTCTTTTTTGCCAGTAGCGTGGATACCTTCGTGGCGCCCAATCGCTACGGCTGGTTCTTTAGCGACCTCTTCCCCGGCTACGATTTTGGGGGACAACTGACGGCCCAGATTCCGGGCCCGCCCGACTTCCTGCCGGGCGATTCGTTGTACTTCCGCACCTACGCCGATTTTAGCGACGGGGCCAGCAGTCAACAGAGCGTCGTACGCGACCACGACGTGGAAATCCGCTGCTCCTACGATCCCAACGACAAACTGGTGGATCCCGCTCGCGAGGGCGACTGGACCCTATTCGAAGAGACCCTGGTCTACACCATCCGTTTTCAAAATACGGGCAACGACGTGGCCTTTGACGTCCAAATCCGCGATACGCTGGCCACCGACCTGGACCTCCGTACGTTCCGGGTCCTGGGCAGCAGCCACCCGCTACAACTCCGCACCTCGCTGACCGATGAGCGCTATTTGGTCTTTGACTTTCCCGATATTTTTCTCCCCGATAGCGCTTCCAATCCCCTGGGTAGCCAGGGCTACGTGACTTTCCAGATCGATGCGGTAGACGGGCTACCGGAGTCGACGCTGATCCAAAACCGGGCGGGCATCTACTTTGACGCCAATCCGCCGATCATCACCAACTACACGAACAATGTGATGGTGAGCGAACTGCCGGTGGAGGTGGGGCTGGCCCCCGTTCCTGGGGTATCCCAGTTGCAGATCGTACCGAATCCGACGATGGGTGAAGTTTTCCTGAGCGGCGGTGAATGGCAGCGTGGTGACTTGTCGATTTACGACGCGCTGGGACGGCGCGTTCGCAACGAGCTTTACCAACGGGGAGAAGTTCTGGATTTGAGTGACTTGAACGGTGGGGTGTACTGGCTGACGCTACGAGCGGGCACCAGGTGGTGGAGTGGAAAGGTGTTGGTCCAACGGTAGCGAACTGTACTTGGGGAGGGGATTCAAAGAAAAGTAATGCCATACTTTTTGGCGATGGCCGCCATTTCGGCACTGCCTGGTTTGGTTTCCCGGCGGTTGAGTTCGTTGAAGAACCGCTCAAAATGCCGGCCTGGGATGACGTAGTTAAGCACCCTCGCCGTTTTCGTACCGTGGGTCTTGATGCCGTGTTTGATACCGCGCGGGAGGTAAATGACATCCCCCTCCTTGCCAATCGTAGTCCGATCGCCCAGCACCAGCTGTACTTCGCCTTCCAGTACGTGGAATATCTCATCCTCATTTTGGTGAATGTGTACCGGCACGCTGCTGCCCGCTGGCATGATTCCTTCCACGAGGTAGACATCCCCAGCGGTCTCTTTAGCGCTGAGGATGACTTGCCGTTCCCCCCCGAGGAGGGCGTCGTGGGGCTTTTGGAGTGAGGTGATTTTTGGCGTTCGCACGGTTGCTTTTTTTGATCGGGTACCAAAACTGGCAGGGAGGGTACTGCCCGTCTAGCCGACTTCCTCTTCGGTTTGGAGATCGATGCGCAATTCGTCTAACTGTTCGCTGGCCACTGGGGCCGGGGCGTCGATCATGACGTCGCGGCCCTGGTTGTTTTTAGGGAAGGCGATGAAGTCGCGGATCGAAGATTGGCCATTGAGGACGGCGCAGAGGCGGTCGAAGCCAAAGGCGATGCCACCGTGGGGGGGGGCGCCGTATTCGAAGGCACCGAGCAAGAAGCCAAATTGGGCCTCGGCCTCCTCCTTGCTAAAGCCGAGCAGGTCAAAATTGCGAGACTGGAGTTCGCGATCGTGGATCCGGATGGAGCCCCCACCGATTTCGGAGCCGTTGATGACCAGGTCGTAGGCATCGGCGCGGAGGCTCTTCATGGTGTCGTGGTCGCCGGTGAGCATGCGTTCGACGTCGGCTTTTTTGGGAGCAGTAAAGGGGTGGTGCATGGCGTGGAAGCGGCCCGAGTCTTCGTCCCATTCGAGGAGGGGAAAATCGACGACCCAGAGGGGTTTGAAATCCCCAGCTTTTAGGAGTCCCATGCGGCGGCCCATCTCCAGGCGCAGTTCGTTCAATTGCTTGCGGGTCTTTTCGGTTTCTCCCGACAGGATGAGCAGCATATCACCCGCCTGGGCGCCAAAGCGCTCACCCCAGGCCCGGAGGTCTTCCTCGCCGTAAAATTTACCTACCGACGACTTCACACTTCCGTCGGCGTTGAACTTGACGTAGACCAAGCCCTTGGCCCCAATCTGGGGGCGTTGCATCCACTCGGTCAGTTTTTTGATGTCCTTGTTGGAATACTGATCGGCCTGCCCGCTGGCGCAGATACCGACCACCAATTCGGCCTGATCGAAGACACTAAAGCCCTTGTTTTGGGCCAGGTCGTTGAGTTCGACAAACTCCATCCCGAAGCGCAGGTCGGGCTTATCGGAGCCGTAGCGCTGCATGGCCTCGTCGTAGGACATCCGGGGGAAGTCCGGCAGTTCGACGCCGAGGGTGCTTTGGAAGAGGTGTTTGGTGAGGCCTTCGAAGGTTTGGAGGATGTCTTCCTGGGTGACGAAGGACATTTCGCAGTCGATTTGGGTAAACTCGGGTTGGCGGTCGGCGCGGAGGTCTTCATCGCGGAAGCACTTGACGATTTGGAAGTAGCGGTCGAGGCCGGCCACCATCAGGATTTGCTTGAAGGTTTGGGGCGATTGGGGCAGGGCGTAAAACTGTCCGGGGTTCATCCGGCTGGGGACCACAAAATCGCGGGCGCCTTCGGGGGTGCTCTTGATGAGGAAGGGGGTTTCGACTTCGACGAAGTGCTTATCGGAGAGGTACTTCCGGGTTTCGAGGGCCAGTTGGCTACGGAAGATCAGGTTTTGTTGGACTGGTTCCCGACGCAGGTCGAGATAGCGGTATTTCATGCGCAGGTCGTCGCCCCCATCGGTCTTGTCGGCGATGGTGAAGTGGGGGACTTTGGAGGGGTTGAGCACGTCGAGGCTTTGCACTTCGATTTCGACGTCCCCCGTATTGCGATTGGGGTTTTTGTTGCTCCGTTCGCGTACCAGGCCGGTGGCGCGCAGTACGAATTCGCGGCCCAGCCTGCGGGCCCGTTCGCACAGTTCGCGATCCTGTTCCACATCAAATACGAGCTGGGTGATGCCGTAGCGATCGCGCAGGTCGATGAAGGTCATTCCACCAAAATCGCGACTGGCCTGGAGCCAGCCACAGAGGCTTACGGTTTGTCCGACGTGGTCCATCCGAAGTTCGTCGCAGGTATGCGTCCTGTACATGGGTAAAGCGGTTTGTAAAAAGCTGCCGTTGGGGCGGCCTATAGATTAAAGAAAAAATAATGTCAAGCGAATAATGCCACAAAAGTAAACGAACTTATCAAAAGATGGGTTCAATTTGTCGGATATATCTACAGATTGATGGGGAAAGAATTATTATTGCAGAAGCAATCCGGTATTGCCTACCGGGCGGCGCAAAATGCAGTAGACCATGAGTAGTGCAAAGGTGCAAAAGTTTGGTACCGCTCCCGTCTTTTTTACGGCCATCTCCACCATTCTCGGAGCCGTAATGTTCTTGCGCTTTGGCTTTGCGGTGGGTCAGGTGGGTCTGCTGGGGACCATGGCCATCATCTTGGTCGGTCACGCCATCACGATCCCCACGGCCATGGCCATTGCGGAGATCGCCACCAACCAGAAGGTGGAAGGTGGGGGCGAATACTACATCATCTCGCGTTCCTTCGGCCTGGTGATTGGCTCCTCCATCGGGATTGCCCTATTCTTTTCCCAGGCCATCAGCGTAGCCTTTTACATCATCGCCTTTTCGGAGGCCTTTTCGGGCCTGTTTGACTATCTGCTGCAACATTACCATTTTCCCCCCACCGTCGTCTGGCTTTTAGAAAAGAAGCAGACGGTCAGCATTCCCGCCCTCCTGATCCTGACGGCCATCGTACTCATCAAGGGGGCCGACCTGGGGGTCAAGGCCCTGTACGTGGTCGTGTGTACCTTATTCTTCTCCCTGGTGGCCTTTTTTATGGGGGAAACCGAATACGCCCAACGAGCGGATGTCGACATCTGGGCGACGATCTCCGATCCGGTGGCCAGCGCCGGCGGTACGCTGATGGCACCGGAGACGACGGCTACGCTTACCGATCCCATTGCCTATGGAGATAGCCTACTGCTGGGCCCCATTACCAGCCCGCTTGAGGTACTACCGGCCCGGCCTCAACCGATGCCGGAAGAAGAGGCTCCTTCTCCCATCTCCCCCCTGCCCTTTTTTGCCGTCTTTGCCATCATTTTTCCCGCCTTTACCGGGATGACGGCCGGCGTGGGCCTTTCCGGTGATCTGGCCAATCCGCGGCGATCGATCCCCCTGGGAACCCTAGCGGGCACGCTCAGTGGGATGGTCGTCTACGTCTTTATCGCCATCAAACTGGCCTCCTCGGCCAGCCCGGCCGACCTGGCGGATACCAGCCACTTGGTGATGGCCGACATCGCCTGGCAGGGCTGGTGGTTGATTCCGGTGGGGCTGGCGGCCGCGACAGTGTCTTCGGCCCTGGGCTCCATTCTGGTGGCGCCACGGACCCTACAGGCCATCGCCCGGGACAAGATTTTCCCCTCTACGGGGCTCAACTACTGGCTGTCGCGGGGGCGGGGCGCCACCGACGAGCCCTACAATGCTACCGTGGTGACGGTGGGAATTGCCCTCATTTTCGTCCTCATCGGCGGCTTGGACTTTGTGGCGGAGATCATTTCGATGTTTTTTATGGTGACCTACGGTTCGCTGTGTTTGATCAGCTTTTTGCAGCACTTTGCGGCCGATCCGGCCTACCGGCCAACCTTTCGCTCGCGTTGGTACGTCTCGCTCTTTGGGGCCCTGGCCTGTTTTGGTTTGATCTTTATCATGAACGCGGCCTACGCTCTGCTGGCCTTGTTGGTGATGGTGGGTTTTTACGTGATGGTGAGTTATTACAATCCCGACAAGCGCAATTTGGCCTTGATTTTTCAGGGGGTCATTTTTCAGTTGAGTCGGCAGTTGCAAGTGTTTGTACAAAAGGCAAAGAAGGAGCAAAATTCCAGCTGGCGCCCCTCGGTGGTCTGTATTTCGGCCAATTCCTTCGAGCGTTTTGCCGCCTTTGATTTCCTGTCCTGGGTTTCCTATAAATACGGTTTTGGGACCTACATTCACAAGATTGAGGGCTACCTCTCGAAGGCTACCAATCGGGAAGCCCGGGAAGCGAAGGAGCGTTTGATCAAGATGTCGGAGGCCAGCCGCAGCAACGTTTACATCGATACCTTGGTCAGCCCTTCCTACACCTCGGCCATTGCCCAGGTCATTCAGCTACCGGGCATTTCGGGGACCGACAACAACCTGCTGATGTTTGAGTATTCGAAGAGTCAGCCGGATAATGTGCCGAGTATCGTCGATAATTTTAAGCTCATCAAGTCGGTCAACTTTGACGTCATCGTACTGGGTAGTAGCCAGCGTGGCTTTGGCTTTAAGCGCGACATCCACATTTGGATCAGCCCGCAGGACTTCGTCAATGCCAACCTGATGATTCTGCTGGGTTACATCGTGCTGGGGCATCCCGACTGGCAGGGGGCGATGATTAAGATTTTTGCCATCTTTCCCGAGGAGACCTGTTCGGACGAGCGCGACCGTCTTTTTGCCCTCATCGAAGCGGGGCAGTTGCCGATTTCTCCCCACAACATCCAGGTGATTCCCCAGAAGCCCGAGATTGATTCGCGGACGATCATCAGCGACAAGTCGCGCGATGCCGATCTGACGATTGTGGGCTTCCGGAGCGAGCAGCTCAAGCACAGTGGGCCGGAAGTTTTTGAGCGTTACGCCGGGATTGGCAATACGGTATTCGTAAACGCGGCGGGGGAGAAGACGATCAAGTAGGGGAGGCAAACAAAAAAAGCCCCTTTCCGAGCGGAAAGAGGCTACATCCCAAAAACAGATTCGAGTAAGTGCTCAAAAAAATGGTGTACTATGCTTGATTCGAGCGACTTACCCTACATTGCATACGATGGCTGACGGGAACGGCGTGGTGTTCCGCGTAGCCGATGCAATACATTCATCCAAGTAATTTTTCCCTATGACAAGTGGATGGATGAACGGTAGTCGATCAAATTCCGTTTGGGTAGAAACCCCACGAGGGTTTCTGCTTCATGTTCATGGAATAGATGGCTTTTCGTTTTGGCCGACGGGCGGTGCCATCCGTTGCGCCTACCGACAACTTGTACAAGGGATTATAACCAAAATTGGTTGTGCTTCGCTTCGGCAATTGATCTAACCAGCGCGTACCTCCGGGGAGGGAGGCTGGAAAGGCAAGTGGAGTGAAGGTGTAGTAATCACTCACAGTACGATGTAGGGACCGCACTAGCCCTTCCGCGGTTCCATGTGATGATGGAGGAGTTATATCTGTTGCCCTGCCGATGATGCGTGGAAGCCACATCCAATTCAGAAGGGGGTTGGTTTCTGAAATGGCCTTGCCGCTCACGGTGGGGTCGTGTTCTCTCTGGGGGGATCGCGCGCTGGGCAGTGGGGTGACCCACGCCGGGTGGCGACCCGGTTGCTATTGCGGTTGTTGGGAAGAAAAAGGGAGGTTGTTGGGATGTAGCCCAAAGGCTTTGACAAATATATGGTAATTAGCTTGAATATTAGTACCCTCAGGGGGGTATTTTTTTTGGTAAATTTTGTGGAAAGCTTTCGTATATTGTGCCCGTAAGCCACTAGGACAGGAGAAGTGCCGGAGTGGTTGAACGGGCCGCACTCGAAATGCGGTGTACCCTCACGGGTACCGGGGGTTCGAATCCCTCCTTCTCCGCCCAGATTGAATAAGCAGCTGACAATCAGCTGCTTATTTTTTTTGAGGTGGACTCCACGAGCGCGAACCAGCGTGAGTACCCCCACCCAAAAGATTAGGTTGTGTCTTACCAATACCCATCGGTGAATCTGATCCATCTTTTAGCACCTGGTCACCCATCCGCTAAGTGGTTCCCTCGCCTCGGACAGTGTCCGCTTACCGGATGCGCTGATCAGCGGGGCGACCGACCCCCTGGGGCGCGATCTTATCACCAAATTGTACCACAACGAAGGAGGCTTGCTTAGGGTGGTTCCCGAGACTCCCTTCGATTCCGTTGCGGGTGGTTTGGCTAACCCAAGCTTAAAGAGGTGTTAAGTAACCCGAAATTTGAAACCAGCGACGGGGTCATATTCGTTGGTACTTTAGGCGACGCTAAGTTTACCGATTCCCCGCCGTTGTTGGGGTCGGGGTTTGATCTAGCGCAAGCCGGTCGGAGAAGACATCAATAAATAGAAATACAATGAATAAAGTTTTGATTTTATTGCTAGTAAATTGTTTGGGCTTCGCATCCATCGCAGTAGGGCAGGAAGACACCCGGACTTATCCCGCTAAGTTAAAAAACGAAACCCCCAGTTGGGTGGAATTTTCGAATGACGAAAAGTACATTGGCGCCGGGGTATTTGGCGCGGTTAGGGTTTGGGAAATCCATACCGATGCATTCAAAACGTACAAAACAAAATTAAAAAACGAGACGCCGCCGTCCGTAAGCTTTTCTCCCGACGATAAATTCATAACCGCCGGTGTTTTTGGAGCCGTAAGGGTGTGGGAATTAAATACGGAGAATTTTAGGGACTACGACACCAAACTGAGAAATGAGACGCCGAATTTCGTGTGCTTTTCTCCCAACGGCGAGTACATTGCCGCCGGGGTATTTGGCGCGGTGAGGGTTTGGAACCTTGCCTCCGGGGAGTTTGTGGACTATCCCACAAAATTGAAAAATGAAACACCACAATATGTGAGATTCACTTCCGATGGTCAATTCATCATGGCCGGCTTGTTTGGGGAAGTGAGAACCTGGAAAGTAAGTCCCTAAAGTAACTACCGAACACCATGAAGTACCTCCTATTATCATGCTGCTTTTTATTGGCCACAGCAGTTTCTGCACAGCGGCGATTCGTCGCAGTGGATAGCACCAAAATCTGGGTCAATACCATTGGGCTAGATGATCGAAAGGAGGGTCAACCCGTGCTTGTATTCGAAAGTGGTCACGGTACACCGATGGACCATTGGGATAAAGTGTTACCGGGCGTTTCCAAACTGGCGCCAGTAATTACCTACGATCGACCCGGAGTCGGACCCTCCGAGGCCATTGAGGAAATGCCAAGCATTGAAAACGTAGCGCACCGATTGGTTCGCCTCTTAGAGGCATTGGAAGTCCCACCGCCTTACATTTTAGTGGGACATTCTTTGGGTGGATTGTACGTCAGAGGCTTTGCCATTCATTATCCGGAGCTATTGGCGGGGCTCGTCATCATTGACCCCGCAGACTTTACCGAAACCCACCAAAACAAGCGGGCCCATTACGACGTATTGAACTGGGAAGCGGTAAGGGTAGACAGCCTGATTCAAAAATTTATTGACAATCGCAAGCGCAGACACCAGGAGGCCCCTCCGGCAATCAGGAGAGAAGGGCAATACCTGGAAACAATCCGGGAAAATGAATTTGAGGCCATTCAGGAGCATCAATTGCCCAATATTCCCGTCCACATTTTGGTGGGAGGCAGGTTTGATAAGCCGGAGCAATTCCGTTCAAAGGAATACGATGAAGAGGCGCTGTTTCGGTCAAAGATGAGGCATCGGGTCAGTCGCTGGACCGCTGTGATCCAATCGGTGGACAAGGGAATGTTGTTCTACAGTGCCGGCGCTGGACATTTTGTACATTTTGATCAGCCCGAACTACTCATTGCTAGTCTTCGCATCG
This sequence comes from uncultured Saprospirales bacterium, assembly GCA_937899855.1. Taxonomy (GTDB): domain Bacteria; phylum Bacteroidota; class Bacteroidia; order Chitinophagales; family Saprospiraceae; genus CALLVY01. The sequence goes on from CALCCH010000390.1 coordinate 11,029, forward strand.
TGTTGAAGGACTACGTAGCAATTAGCCATAAAAAGAAATAGCGAGAGCAAGCCAGCGACCAATAAAGGGTAGCTTGTACATCGGTGCCGAACGCGTCCAAGTCATTTGCCGAGACCGTTGGGCGGTATTGGAAAAAATGAAAGTTCACCTTGCCATATTGACCGTCCTTTTTTTGAACGCTTGCTGGTACTCAAATCAGCCTAAGCAAAGAGAAGCGTTTGGCAACACCAAAGCACAAAACGCTAACGAAGCCAAGCTCTGTGAATACATTGCGGACTTCACAAACCTTGGCAATAGCACTGTAGACACCACTAGAATTGGGGAAAGCCTTGTTGATCCGATTGACGATTTTAGCAATTTTACAGCCACTGATTTTGGCTTTGTCCAAAGTGAAGGTCGCGTTTACAAAAAGGCAAAAACGCATCGGGAATGTGATGGCAAGTTCATTGATGTGGAGTACTATCAGGAATTTACCGATAGGGTAGAATTGGCCTCATACCAAGCCTACAATGATCTATTTTTTACGACCAAAGGTAAGGTGTATTTTTGGTGGGTGAATTCGGACGGACATTTGATCATTCCCGTAAATGACGCCGACCCAAAGACGTTTCAGCCTTTTGAAAATGTTTCTGGTGGAACAGACAAAAATGGGGTGTATTACGGTTGCCCCGATTATGGAGTTTACAGACTGGACCTTCCCAAGCATTCGAAGTTTGAATTTGTTGCGAAGGAAAATAACTATTGGAATTCCCCCCATCATTATGTGATTGTAGGTGAAGAGGTTTACGATGTAAAATACGAATTGAAGAGAGGCTACTTCTGTAAACTCGATACGACCGTTTCAGTAAATGAAGTATTGAAATTGAAAAAATAAAAACCCGGTACAACGGAAGGTGAAATGTTCACAGGAGCTAAACACCACTAAATCATTTACACCAAGCGTCCCATCAATCCAATAGAATACATGATAAATAAAAACACCATCTTCCTTTGGTCGGTGCTATGCCTGTCGGTAATGCTGTACGGATGTCAACAAAAAGCCCAGGAGGCAAAGAAACCAACCAACCAAATGGCGGAGTCAGCCAATATTCCTTTACCGGCAGTCACCGAAAACCGAGTGGCGGAAAAACCAGCCGTCATCTATCGCTCCACGGATTTGGGAAAAACCTGGTCGTCCTTTGCCGCGGGCATCCCAACGGAGGCTACCCTCAGTGGAATCATCCAAGCGGACCATAAACTTTACGTCACCACGGATTATCACGGAATTTTTTGGAGCATCGATGGTCAAAACGATTGGCAGCCCTTGGCTCCGGGCCAGCTCCGAGGCCTGGACATCAACGGGATCGAAGTGGAAAAAAATAAACTGGTCATTGGCACTTTGAAGGGAGGCATATTGGTTTCTCCCGATGGGGGAAATACTTGGAGTCCATCCAAAACCGACCTCAGCCAGGTTCCCGTAAGGGCATTCATCAAATCCCAAGGACAACTGTACGCCGGGACCGATGCCGGTATTTTCTGGTCCGATGATATGGGTGATACGTGGTCGCACGTCTTTGGCGATTATCAAATTCTGGGCTTTACCTCCTTGCGGGATAAGCTTTACGCAGCGACCCAAAATGGCGCACTGGTCTGCCAGGGTGCCCCTTCGGATTGGCAAGTCATTTACGAAGGCGATGCCCTTCACGATATCGGCAACGATGGACAATTTGTGTACGCCATGACGATTGGTCAGCAACTGTTGAAGACGGAAAATGACGGTGCCACTTGGATAAACGCACAAAGCGGGATCGGGAGACCCGCAAATTTTTACACCAACGAACTCCAGCACGTAGGATCGGATATTTTTTCGGCACAATGGATCGGGATTTACCATTCCTCGGATCATGGCAACAACTGGCGGCAGCTGAGTGGATTGCCAGATTCCACGGCATTCTCCACCCTCGAAATAACGGACTTTGGAATCATTGCGGGGATAGCGATTCGATAAAGCGTTATTTACACAATCAGTTTTCGAATGTTGTTCAAATAGCTTTTACTCACCCTTACCAGCAATGAATGATACACATTGTTGGCAACAGTTTTATTTTATTTTTATTTCCTTAACTAAGGAAGAAATGGGTATCGCATAAACATTTGCCCCTTTAAGTAAGAAAATCACATCTTTCGTTTTTCCGATTAATTTTCCTGATTTGATTTCATTGTCTGCCAATTTTATAGAAATATCATTCTGCTTAATTATTTTATCCCTTGTGTATCTTCCATAATAATTAGCTGATAGATATAAATAAATAATAAAGCATATTATAAAAATAACGATTCTATACGTTTTGTACCAAGACTTTTTATCAAGTCCAAAGTTTGCTTTCGAGTAAAAATTCGGCAATTTATTTTTCCATAAAGTGTCCAATTTTGTTAGTACGGAAATAGATAGAATAGATGCAGTAGCAAATAGTAGTATATAAAAATCTGAAAAAGGTGCAATCAGAAAGTCAAATACATCTGAATAATCAAAAATGTTTATCTCAAATTCAGAGTATTTCTGGTAGTTAAAAAGCATACCTATTCCGACAGTAACAATATAGGAAACAGTTACAACTGTCTGTATTTCCTTTATGATTAATTCGTATGTGTCTTTTATTAAACCTTCTTTCATCTATGTTTATTGATCAATGTAAATCAAATAGTTGAGGTGTTTGGTTAATTGTTGCCACCGGCTTGGGCTAGGTCGTGTCTTACCAATACCCATCGGTGAATCTGACTCATCTTTAGAACCTCTCCGTCGCCTATTCCGAGCCAAATAGCTCTGGCTATTCGGCTCGGAATAAGGCTCGGCGAGAACCAAAATCTGGGCCACCTTCCTCCAAAAGCATTTGTAAGACACAACCTAAAAGTTATTGTATAAATTTAGCAAAAAATTATCAAGTACACACGGAATTGAAAATCCGCGAGGATTTTCAGAAGTAGGCGAGAACAAGCAATTACTTACGGCCATTGTTACCATCTCAAAATATCCTTTACTTGCGTGAATCTCCTTGGTCGATTGGGTCTTCGCCGGGGTCCTTTACGCCTCTACTGCTTTGCTAAAAGCGTCGCGCAGTCGAGGGCAAGTGCAGAATCGAGGATTTGATCAAGAGTGGCGTGAAGGCGCTTTGCTGACAATGGGTAAGGTAGAATTTACGTACTTTTAAAGGGATGTTACATTTGAAAAGTATGCTTATCAAGTCCTCGAAACCGTTTAAACGCTTGAGAATGGAATCGCGCATCGGTGGGAAGCTCCTGGCTTTGCTCATACTCTCCCTGCTGTCCATCCCGTCGTTTGGTCAAAATCGGGATTCGCTCAGGGCGCGGAAGATGAGAGAATTGTTGGAGATAGCCCGCATTATTATGGACAGTCTGAGGCAAGAGTTTGAACGGCAACCGAAACTCTTCCGTATCCAGCTAGCAATCAACGGTAAGCAGCGTCGCCTTGAAAGAAATTGTGAATTTTTTGCAATGGTCAATGGTACCAAAGTGATTCCCACCAAAGTGGGGGAAAACAAATTCTTGTTTCCAGCGCAGCAGGATCACATTCAATTTGTTTTGAGGTACAAGCGAAAACTTGAAATCAAATCACCTTCCATCCCTGGGAAAATGGTCCAAAAAGGGGCTAAGATTGAGTTTGGTCAGATTCTAAAAATGAAGCGGGTCGAGAAATTGAAGCGCAAGCACTTCGAAGAGTACGAAGCCTGGATTCCGTATTCGGAATTGCTGGAGCTTGAGTCCTTGAGGCAAGACGAGCGAGAGGGAAAAGCAATCAAATTTACCGTGATCTACCCGAGGACTTTTGGCAATGGAATCTTCATAAGAAGTTGCTATACCGACGTTCGTTTAGGCTGACCCGTACGGCGTATTGCCCCCAGTACTCACCAGCAGGCCAAGGTCGCCTTTGGTCCCCAAACTTTATTTTTTAAGCTTGCTAGGGCAAAACATTCAACAAATGTCTAGAAAATGAGTTTCGACAGTGGGGATGGGAACTCGGGCTTCGGACCGCTCTTAGCCGACGGCTGGGCCACGACGACAATAAGTAATCGACCACAATTCGAGCAATGTGAAAAACTCCAAGTTACTGACCAACAGTTGGGTCATCACCCTGAGCGCCACCCTGATCGGGGTGTTTGCGGCAATGTACCTCAACGAATGGATGGCCTCCCGGAAATTGACCCGGCAAAAATCCATCGCTACCCAAAATATTTTGGCCGAGTTTCAAGCCAACCGAGACTTCCTCGAAGGAACCCTAGAAGACCACCAAGAGATACTCGAAATCATGGATTTTTTATGACGGTACGTGAACGAAGCGGAAGAACTGATCGCACCGTCCGTAGCCTTTAATGCCTTCCAGGTGAAATTTCCAGACCTCATCCGTGTCGCTGATTCGACCTACGTAGCGGAGGGCATTTACCGCTACGATGGCGAAGTCAACTTAGACATTTCCTTCCCCCATTTTGAGCTGACCACCATCACCTGGGATGCTTTGAAGAGCAGCGGCCTCATTGCCACCTTCCCCTACGAATGTCTGCTGCACTTAGAAACGATCAGCAACATCACCGATGAGGTCAGTAACCGGAACAAGGAGTTGTTGGATTATTTTACGGGGGCCCGAGATAGTGGAGCAAACAATCGGAACCTAATCAGTCACCTGGAGCTGCTGATCGAATACGAAGGAGCGCTCATCAACCAGTACGATTCGAGCGAGGAGGAATTGGACGAGTGTACTTGAAGGCGCTTGGGCTAGCCCCACCTGAGCATCCTTTTTCCATATGCCCAGTTGTCCCGAGAAGCTACGGTACTCGGCGGCAGTAAATACTTCTAATAACATGATCAAGACCGAAAATTTTGAGCAAGTTGAAATTAGCAGTTCGGACGAACTGCGCAGTTGGCTGATGGCGCATCACGCTCAAGAGGAAGGGGTGTGGTTGGTCACCTTCAAGAAGTCGGAGCGTGGCAAATACGTCTCCCGTGAGGCCGTGCTGGATGAGTTGATTTGTTTTGGCTGGATCGATGGCATCAGGAGGAAGTTGGATGCTATCCGGACCATGCAGCTGATCAGCCCCCGCCGGGTACAGCACTGGGCGAAGAGTTATAAAGACCGGGCCAGCAAATTGATCGAGGAAAACAGAATGCACCAGTCTGGCTTGGCTGCCATCGCGCGGGGCAAGGCAAGCGGGCTTTGGAATTTTATGGACGATGTCGACAATTTGATCATTCCCAAAGACCTCCGTACGGCCCTCCAAGAATTGGAAGGGGCCTTTGATTTTTTTGATAACATCAACGATTCCAGCAAGAGATTTGTGTTGCGCTGGATCAAGCTGGCCAAAACGGAAAAGACCAGGGCCAATCGAATTAAGAAAATAGCCCAGCTCTCTTCTAGTGGTGAAAAACTACCGGGCAGTTAAGGCTTGCCCCTCGTTTCCCCTTCCTCCGTCCATGCCTCACCCTCGGACTTGGTAGGAGGAACGGCGAGCCAAGTACCTGGATAAGGAAATGGAAAAATTTATTAATTTTATCCACCGTCGTGCGACCCGCTTGGCGGAGCATTCTTGGATCAAAAAATAAAAAGATGAAATCTTCCTTCCGACTGGTCTCCACCCTGGTCGTACTTTCCCTGCTGAATGCCAGCCCCCTCCGCGGGCAAAACATCATCAAGGCCCCCCGGGGCTATGCACCCCAAATCGGCACGCTCGTCGCCATGTTGGAAGACCTCCGGGCACGCGTGGCGCGTAGCGTGGTCCACCTCACTCCGACGGAGACTGACTTTCTCCTGGACGAAAAAGCCAACCGCATCGGTGCCCTCATCTTGCACCTGGCGGCTACGGAGAAATACTACCAAGTATACACCTTTGAAGATCGCGGATTCAATGCGGCGGAAGAGGAAAAGTGGGAGACGGCACTCAACCTAGGGCCAGCGGCTCGGAAGCAGATCCAGGGCCAGTCCATTGGCTACTACTTGGAAATTTGGGCAGAAGTCCGCGCCGAGACGCTGGCCCTCCTGAATACCAAGGACGACGCGTGGTTGGCTGCCAAGGTCAAGGTGGGCAATATGAACAACCACTGGGCTTGGTATCACGTCATGGAACACCAGGCCAATCACATGGGCCAGATTCGGCTAATTATCAAGCGCATGGAATAAGGCAAAGCTACTTTCAGATATCCCCCCTCGTCATGAAGCAAGTCGGTCAACTCCTCCGAGAAATCATTCCCGTCATCGTCGGAATTTTAGCGGCCTTGGTCATCAATAATTGGAACGAAGACCGCAAGGACAAAAAGTACTTGGACCAAATTTACGCTTCCATCGAGGAAGAACTGAAGGCCAGTAATGAAGACATTGAGACCAACATACCCCGCCAGCAAAAATTGATAGACAGCCTCGATGCCTACCTAGAGGACGAAACCATCTCGATCTTTGACATCATCGTGAAGGTTGGCGGAATCGGTGTACCCACGATCAAAAACAATTCGTGGCGCGCCATTGCCAATTCGAAAATCCAGCTGATTGAATTTGAGAAGTTGTCGATCCTATCGGATATTGACGACTTCCGGGAGGGCCTCGAATTCAAACAGGAAAAAATCCTCGACTTGGTATACGCCAATCTCAAGCGCACAAACCAAGAGCAGAAGGAGGTGCTCAAGATACTGATCGCCGATATGATCTATACGGAGCGGGAGCTTCAGCAGAGTATTGAGAAGTTGGTGGAGTGATGGGATAGGGTGTAATCATTCTGGTTATTCGGATTCGTATCTTTTTTGTTAAATCATTCGTTTTTATTTGGTCATCACAAAAAATGCACTATATTTAGTGTAAAGAAAATACATCAATTGACATTGCGATAAATCGCAAGCAAAACCAAAGCTCCTCCCCAATGTGGTGCACTAAGATACATTTGGTCGCACTTTCTTTATGTTGTTGTCACTTCCAATCGTGGGGAGACCATTTGCGGGTCTCCGTGGTACACGCGTCCGATGCACAAACCAGTGATGGGGCTATCGATCTACAGGTTGTTGGTGGTTTTGAACCCTACACTTACGTATGGGATAACGGAGCCAGTGCGGAAGACCTCAACGGAATATCCGCCGGACAGTATTGCGTCACGGTAACTGATGCACTTTGCGGAAAAGCGAGCCTCTGTGTAACCGTCGAATCTGACTGTCAAGCTTTTCTCTTTTTTGGGCTGCGTTATCAGTGGGCTTGCTCAAATCAAAATAATGGTTCCTTAGAAGTTGCGCTCTCCAACAGCGGAACGGCACCTTACACCTTTCGGTGGAGTAATGGATCTACTACGCAGACCATCGAAAATTTAGCGCCCGGTTGGTACGAGTTGACGGTTACTGATGCTACCAACTGCTCCCAAAGTGGCATTTTTCGAGTGTACGAAAAACGGATAGAGATCAATGCCCAAC
>CALCCH010000391.1 GCA_937899855.1 uncultured Saprospirales bacterium
CCCCCCGCCCCCCCCCCCCCCCCCCCCCCCCCCCCCCCCAGTTTTTCTTTCATTCATTCCACCCCTGTCGCGATGCTCGGAAGCTACGGGAGTTCATACGAGTGCGCTTCCGAGCCGCCCGATTGTACGCCGGATTGCGCGATTACCGATGTGGCAATAGAAGTGCTGGACTGTACGCCCAACGGTATTTTCTTTTTCCAACTGGACCTAACCGTCAATAACCCCGCTAGCGATAGCTTTTTCTTCTACGGATCGGATGGCCTGTTTGGTGCTTTTGCCTACGACGATCTGCCCGTCAACGTGGGACCGATAAACGGCGACGGAAGCCTCTACGGTTTTGAAGTTGTAGACGCTTCGAATAGCAGTTGTGGTACTGGCTTTACCTTCCAAGCCCCCAGCTGTTCGGTCGGCTGTTCGGTCGGCGATTTGGTCATTGACACCGGACCGTGTACCGGCTTTAACCAGTACGTATTGTACCTGGATTTTGATGTCCAAAATCCTACGGCAGATTTGTTTGACGTTTTTGCCACCAACGGCGACCTAGTGGGTTCTTATCCGCTCAGCGACTTGCCCCTCACCATCGAAAACTTTCCTTCCAGCGGTACGGGTAGCGATGCCATCCTGGTCTGTATCCAGGGCAGCAATGCCTGTTGCAACGAGTTGGTCTTCCAAGCGCCCGATTGTACGCTCGACTGTTCGATCGAGCAGTTGACGGCCGCTCCACAGGACTGTACGCCCAACGGCATCTTCTTTGTCGACATCGACTTTATTCCCAACGGCCCACCTAGCGATTCCTTTATCGTATCCGGTAACGGAATGGTTTATGGTACTTTCGCTTACAACGATCTGCCCGTTGCCGTCGGTCCTTTCGTCGGCGATGGCAGTTCGGTGTACGGATTTGAAGTGCGGGACAGCCAGAACCCCGACTGTGTAACTTTCACCGAAATACTGGCGCCCGACTGCAGCAGTAGCGGGGCCTGTGAAATCCAGGGCGTCACCGCTACGCCCAGCACTTGCGATGCGGATGGCTTCTATTACGTCGAAATCGACTTTATGGTCACCAATCCCGGTGGGGCGGGCTTTATGGTCGTGGGAGATGGCGTATTCTACGGCAACTTTAGCTATGCCGACTTGCCCATCCAATTGGGTCCCTTCCAGGGAGACAACAATCAAGACCTCCAGTTTAACATTTTTGACATTGCCACGCCCTTTTGTATTGGCCTGGCGGAGGTCGACCCGGTCGACTGTTCGCCCTGCGTACTCACCGATATGACTTTGATCCCTACGGACTGCGACAACGGGCAGTTTTGGGTCCAAGTCGACTTTGATGCGCAAAACGTAAGCTCGGATCAGTTCCGACTGGAGGTCGACAATGCCGTCTACGGCAGCTTCCCCTATCTCGAACTGCCCCTCACGGTGGGCCCCTTCCCCGGCGATGGCAACGCTGTATTGGTATTCTCGGCCACCGATCTGGCCGATCCGCAGTGTAGCCTGGCCAACGAAGTAGAAGCGCCGGACTGTGTCGCCAACTGCGCCATCACCAATCTGGGCGTCGAAAACCTCGGTTGCAACGGCGCCGGACAGTTTACGGTCCTGCTGGACCTAAACGGTGCGGACCCGGCCAGCGACGTATTCAAAGTAGTGGGCAACGGCGTCAACTACGGCAACTTTGACTACGCCGACCTGCCCGTACAAATCGGCCCCCTGGATGGGGATGGCCAGACGGTTTGGACCTTTACTGCCTTCGATGCCTTTGACCCCGACTGCTCTGCGACCTACGAGCTGGGTACGGTAAGCTGCAATACGGGCCCCTGTGCCATTAACGACATAGAGATTGTCGACCTCAGCTGCGACACGAATGACAGTTATACCTTCTTCCTCGACTTTACCGTCGATAATCCCACGAGCGATTCCTTCTTCATCAACGCGGGTAGTAATGGGACCAGCACTTACGCCCTGAGCGACCTACCGGTGTTGGTCAACGACTTTGACATTCAGAACGGCAATGTCCAAACCCTGCGCGTTTGCTTGCCCAACAACGGCGGTATTGCTTGCTGCCTCAGCCTTGACTTCCAGGGCCCCGACTGTACGACCGACTGTGCGTTGGACAACCTGTCGGCCAATTGGATGGGTTGTAACCCCAACGGGACCAGTGAGGTCTGGCTCAATTTTGATGCGTCCAATACCACCAATCCCTTTTTTGAAGTCCGCTACGAAGGTGAGTTGGTCGGTACTTTCCCTACGGCGGAATTGCCGCTGCTCCTCCCCAATTTCCCCACGGTCGACAATAACCAAAACGTAGCGGAAATCGAAGTGTGCCTCCAGAACCAGAACGTCTGCTGTAGCACCGACTTCGATATACTGAATTGTATTCCCGGCAACTGTATCGACTTTGAGGCTTTCTCTTCCGACGACATTCGACGCGTTGGGCAGGAGATCGTACCCGGCACCCTGCTGGCCAGTACGAGCACCGGAGTAGATTTGCGGATTGCCGAATGTTACCCTCCCGCCAATACCAACGTGATCGACATCTTCGAAGGTGCGACCACTTGTGGCGCCTTTAGCAATACCGGACGCTACCTGTTTGTACAGGGGGCGGGCATCTCGTTGGACTTTAGTGCTTTTGATACCCTACCGCAGCAAATTTCCTTTGACTTCTGTGGGGAAGGATACGTCTTCTTCGACGATACCGGTCAGAGCTTCGACTACGCACATTACGATGCGGACTCGACGGTGGTGGTGGGCCCCAACCTCACCATGACCATCCGGCCACGGGCGCCCGGCGACAATGGCGGTGAGGTATGGATCGAGGGAGAGGTGGAGCGCCTGAGTATCTGTGGGGTGGAAACCTATTTGGACAACATCTGCTTTGATGGCGTTCCCGCCAATGAGAACGACAATGGTTGCGTGGAGATTGAAGCATTGGAGGATGGTCAACAGTACACCCAGAATACGGGCGACTCCTTGCTCCTCGAATCGGAGGGAGTAGCTTTATCGCTACGCAATCCCAATACGATCGTGTGGGCCACCAGTACGCCCCTGTGGACGAATTTCAATGCGGCCGACGGACTTCACCTGTTCCTCACCGGCACCCTGGGCATCGATTTTAGTCCACTTAGCAATCCCGTTCAGTTTGTCAGTTTAGATTTCTCCGGTGGCGTCGGAAATAGTATTACGGTCAATGGTGGGGTAGCCTTTGAATTTGATTTTCAAACACCCGATACCGTCCTCATCATTGCCCCCGGCGTCACCCTCTTTTTTAACCGCGACGCGACCAATACGGTTGAAGGCAACATCAGTCTGTTTGGCGAGACGGAGGAGATCGTACTGGATGGGGCCGAGTTGGCCATCGACAATATTTGTTATTATACGGCCCTGGCCGTGGCCCAGGTCTGGCCCGGAGATGCCAATGCGGATAACATCGCCAACCACGTCGACCTACTCAATTTGGGACTGGCCTTTGGTACGCGGGGGGCTCCCCGGATCGACGGCAGTACCAACTGGGAGGGGCTGGAGGCCGAGGACTGGAATCGCTTCTTTGCCGATGGACTGCCCAACTTCAAACACGCCGACTGTAACGGTGATGGCATCGTTGACGAATTGGACCTCGAAGTGCTCGAAGCCAACTACGGTTTGGAACGCGGGCCGGTGCCGCCCATCGTCACCCTTCCCGGTAGCCCCAGCGATCCGCCCTTTTTCGCCGATCTCGCCGGCATGGGTACCATGAGACCGGGACAAGCCGTAACGGTACCGATTGAGATGGGAAGTTTTGAATTTCCAGTCAACGGCATCTACGGGATCGCCTTTAGTGTGGAGTACGATCCCGATTTGTTCGCAGCCAATTCGGTGGACATCGAGGTCAACGAAAGTTGGTTTGGTACGCCGGGTCAGGACCTGTTGAGTATCGACCAGCAGCACACGACGCCGGGCCGGATTGAAGTGGCCATCAGCCGGATTGATGGGGTGGAGGCGGTAGGCTTTGGAACCATCGCCGAGTTTATCGGCGTGATCGACGACATCGTCGCCAAGCAGATCATTACGACCATCCGGCTCGTCGACATCCGTGCGATTGATGCGAGCGAAGGGGACGTAGTCTTCTACGTACCCGAATCGCCGGGCGTCATCTCCACCGACTTGGAAGAACAGCAGGACCTGGATGGCTTGCTCCTCTACCCCGTTCCCGCCACCGAGTGGCTGAACATTCACAATTACAACCGCGAAGAAATCAATACCATCACGGTATACAATGCCCTGGGCCAGCAGATGGACTTCCAACGCTTCCCCCAACGCCGCACGGGTGAGGACGTCAGCACTTGGCCGTCAGGCATCTACTACATCGACATCAAATTTCCCGATGCCATCGTTACGCGTATGTTCAAGGTAACCAGATTATAAGCTAGCCGGCATTCGGCTAAGAGCGGAAGGTAGCGCGTCATCCAATGGGTGATGCGCTCTTTTTGCTTTGCCATTTTTTTTCTACCCACCAAGCTTTACTTTATTGTTAGGAAACCGTATCTTACGGGCGATTCTAAAATTGATTTCAAGCAGTACGAACTGAAACTAAAACCATTTCTAACTGCCTTTCTCACACATTGTACAGGTTCCCAACTTATAAACTCTAGTCTCAACAGAACAATTGGGGATAATTGTATTCCACTCGCGTTTACCTGTTTGGCGAGTGGCCAAATCTAGCTTATTATTTAAGTGGAAAAAAGAATTCGGAAACTGCCATCCGGGTTTGAGCATTCCATACTTATCGCAACGACCGGGACCATTTGATACCATGTTCTCCTGGCCATGCTTTGCCCTGTGGGCATCTCAAACGAACTACTCCGTGGGGACTGGGGGCTACTTGCCCTTTGGCCTCGCCGATGGCCTGCCACTGTGTTGGCGTATAGTCATTGATTCATTAACCTCAAAAGCTTAAATCTACATGTACCCTTGCACACCTACCCTACCCCCTGAATCGGGCTAGTACCTAGCTCATCGACTCACCCCGGCTTTGCGCCGTGGGACTTGACTCGTAGCAACGAATTGTAACAACGAACTTTACACCTTCAAGGGAGCCCCCTTGGAACAGACCTTCTTATGCCTTGATGCGGCAATCCATACCGGGATTGCCCCAGACTTGTCGTACCAATTTCTTAACCATTATCAACCATTGAAAAAAAAAGATTATGAAAAGATTATTATTAACTGGCCTGTGCTCCTGGCTTTTTTTACTGGGTGCCTACGCTCAATCCACCACCAATATTTGGGATAAGCTAGCTCAGTACGTCGAGCAGCAGCAAGACCAAGCCATTCCGCAGGAGGAAGCCCAACTGAAAGCCTACCGGGCGGATTTGGAGGCGCAGGGCAACATCAAGAGGACCGATGCCGAACTGTTGGTCACGCTCCGCCAAAGCTATTGGGAAAACGTTTTCCTAACCCAACACCGCGAGGCCTTTGTGGATCACCAAACCACGTCGCGCGGAAACAACAACGGCAACCGCAGTGTGGCGGGTACCGTCAACAATCCTGATTTGGTACAAACTTGTAACCTCAACATCGCGGTGGTGGTGGATCGCTCGGGGAGTATCAACGGCGCAGAGCAGCCCAACGTCCGGGCGGGTCTGACGGCCTTCGTCAACAACCAAGTAGGACTGGGCAATACCGTTACCTTCGTGGGGATGGGAAGCATCGGCGATCCCGCTCCGGCGGTGACCTCCGCCACCATTACCTACAATCCCGGCAACCCCGCGGCTCACCTCAACTGGATCAACGCCCTCACCTTTAATGGCAACCGCGACAGTTGGAGTACCGGCCTTCAAGCCGCCGTCGCCCTCAATCCCGACTTGGTCCTAGTCGTCACCGATGGCGCCACTGGTGTTGGAGATTTGGCCGCCGCCTGTGCCGCTGCCAACCAGCTCAATACCAACGGTGGCAACAATGGAAACGGCGCTCACATTTTTGTACTGGGCCAGACCACCGGTCAGTACAATGGCAATACCCTACTTACTTACGTGACGGGCTCCATCGACCCCGCCCCGGTAGCGGCAGCCGCCACACCTACCGCAGCGGGTATCTCCACTACTGATTATATCCCCTACCCCTACGACCTATTCGCCACCCTGGCCAACTGGATGACCAATATCATTCCGGGAGCGAGTGGTACGGTAGACATCACGAGTATTACCAATCGCATTTGTGGTACCAACAGCATCGTCTTTAGCGGAACCTACGAGGACTGCCCACCCGCCGCCGTCGTCACCTCCATCTTTATCGAGTTCTGGCAAAACGGTACCAACACCGGCATCAGCATTCCCGTCACCGTCAACGCCGATGGTACTTGGACCTATTCGACCAACGCTTCGGGGCTGATCAATGCGGGACTGATGAACAACGTCTGGTACGACGTCCGACCGCGGATCAATCTCAGCAATGGCACCTCGGTACTGGGTGACGACCTGGTCGCCAATACGGGCAACGACTTGCTCCTGTGCTGCCCACCCGTACACGAGTTGTACAATGTACCGGAGTGTGTCAGAGAGGGAGAAACCTTTACCCTGACCTTGGTGATTCGCTCTTTTGTATTCCCCAGCCAGATCCAAAACATCTACTCGGCCAATCCTTACTACAGCTACGTTTCCCACAGTTCCCTGCTGACGGAGGAGGGCCTGATCCTGTACATCACCTTTAGAAACGAGGAGTGTACCTGCGATGGCAACATGCTGGTCTTTGACGTCCTCATCGACGGTTGTGAAGAACCCGTTTGGGTAATGACCGACAACATTCCTTGTTGTCCCGAAGAATGCGAAGACGTTAAGATCACCGAATGGTCCGCCGGCGATTGCATCTTCTACAATGGCCAACCCGCCCGTCCCTTTACCTTGGTTGTAGCCAGTGGTACCAGTATCTTGGGGGTCACCGTGGGTACGAACAATGCCAGCTGCCAGGTCACCCCTACCAATCTCCAGGTAACGGATAATGGCAATGGTACCAGTACCATCACCGGCATCATGGTATTCAACGATCCCAACTGTACGGCCCACGCCGAGGTGACCCTCATCGTGGAAACCGAGGAGGCCTGTTGTCTCATTACCCGACCCTTTAGCTTCCCCGGTGGTTGTACCTTCCCCGAGCCCTGTTTGGTTGCGCCACCCAACGAAGAACTCCTCAGCTTCTTTACCACACCACCGACCTTGGAGGTTTCCATCGGACTGCCCAGTGGTACCCCGGTCACGGTGATCGACCACATCACCGGAGCTAGCCATTCGCTTACCGTAGGCAGCATCGAATGTGGGCCCTTCTACGCCATCAGTATCGATGGGCGCCTCATTGGCAGTCGTTGTAACGGCATCCGCATCCCGGCACCGGAGGGAATCGATTGCAGTCGCGTAGATGGACAACGTCCCGTGATTCCCTACTACTTCGAAATCCGCTTTGGCGATTGTGTCTGGATCATCAGCGGCGACTACTGTGATTTGATCTTGGAAATTCCCGTCAGAGATCCCTGGCACGATCACGAAGAAATTCCGCCCCGCGGCGAACGCTCGGGTGATTACCGCGACCAAACGAGTACCCCAGCGGCCTTGGGTGGCAGTGGTAGCCTGGCCGTATTCCCCAACCCCATCGCCGACGAAGCCGTCCTCAACTTTGACCTGGGTCAGTTGTCCGCTCCTGCAGAGCAGATCGCCATCGTGGATACCTACGGAAAAGTTGTAGAAGTGATTCAGCCGCCCCTTGGTCAGACCCGTTTCGAACACCCGCTCGAAACCCAACTGAGCCAGGGTATCTACTTCGTCATGGTCCAATTGGCCGATGGAACGACCCGTAGTACTCGACTCGTCAAATTGCAATAAGCCAAATCAGCTTTCCAAACTAAGCTTCCTCAGCGGAAGCCCAACGGAGCGCGTCACCCCCTGGGGTGGCGCGCTTTTTTGTACCTCATCGTAGTCCGCCGGGCTAGACTGTCCCGGATCCATTCGGGGCAGTTTTTTTTGTCACACCTCCCCCACTCGTCGCCATTATACTCTTGTCACCTACGACCTGCCCAAGCTTTTCCTCCAAATGATTTTTGCTA